>CAYXXL010000159.1:0-6949 GCA_964469025.1 uncultured Fibrobacteria bacterium | reverse complement strand
ACGCATCGGACTTGGCGCAAGGCAAGTTGGACGGGCTTTCCAACGCTCTCCTGGACCGCCTGACGCTGGACCCCAAGCGCATCGCGGGAATGGCGAAGGGATTGCGCGAAATCGCCGGACAACCGGATCCGGTGGGATTGGAACTTTCCCGGCTTGTTCGCTCCGACGGTCTGGACATCCGCAAGGTTTCCGTGCCGCTGGGCGTCGTTTTCTTCATCTACGAGTCCAGGCCCAACGTCACGACGGATGCCGCCGGGCTCTGCCTGCGCTCCGGAAACGCGATCCTCCTGCGCGGCGGCAAGGAGGCGATCCGATCCAACCGCATCCTGGCGAAGATCATCTCCGAGGCGCTGGTCTCGCAAGGGATGCCGGCCGCCGCGGTGCAGTTGGTGCAGGAGACCGACCGCGCCCTGGTGGGCGAGATCCTCCAGCGCTCGGCGGAAATCGACCTCGTGATCCCGCGCGGTGGCGAGGGATTGATCCGCGCGGTGGCGGAACAGTCGAAGATCCCGGTGCTCAAGCACTACAAGGGGGTGTGCCACATCTACCTGCACCCGACCGCCGACCCCGGGCAAGCCGTGGAGATCGTGCACAACGCCAAGGTGCAGCGCCCCAGCGTGTGCAACGCCGTCGAGACCCTCCTCCTGGACCGGTCTCTGGATGTCCCTGTGGCGCGGCGAGTCCTGGACCGGCTCGCCGCTTCCGGGGTGGAGTTGCGCGGCGATGCTGCCTCCATCTCCAAGCACCCCGGACTGGACTGGAAGGAAGCGACGGAATCCGACTGGGACGAGGAGTACATGGACCTGATCCTGGCCGTGCGCGAGGTGGACGGCGTGGGGGGCGCGGTGGAGCACATCGCCGCCCATGGATCCGGTCACACCGAGGCCATTCTCTCCCGGGACGAGTCCGCGGCGCAGGAATTCGTCCTGGATTGCGATTCCAGCTCGGTGATGGTGAACGCCTCGACCCGGTTCGCCGACGGTGGCGAGTACGGCCTGGGTGCCGAGATCGGGATCTCCACGGACAAGCTCCATGCGCGCGGTCCCATGGGCGCGGCGGACCTCTGCACCTACAAGTGGGTGGTGCGCGGGAACGGCCAGGTGCGCTCGTGAACGTCTTCCGCCTTTCCACGGAGAAGGCCGAACAGGCTGCCGACGCGGTCAAGTTCGACGACAAGGGGCTGGTGTTGGCGCTGGCCTGCGACCACGCCTCCAACGATGTCCTGATGGCCGCCTGGATGAACCGCCGGACCCTGGTCCGGACCTTGGAGACGGGGCGGATGACCTATTGGTCGCGCTCGCGCCAGGAGATCTGGATGAAGGGACTCACCTCCGGCAACGTGCAGGACGTATTGGGAGTGGAGCTGGACTGCGATGGCGACGCCCTGCGCTTCCGGGTGGTGCAGCATGGCCATGCCGCTTGCCACACCGGGCGACCAAGCTGTTTCTTCCGGACCCTTTCGGAGGGAAGATGGGTGGAAGTCTCGGCCCAGCCCGCCGCTTCCTGACCGAGACCCTCGTCGCCTCGCTGGGTTCCCTTCCCGGGCGGTTTTGCGGATCGCGCGTGGCGGTGTGCCTGTCGGGCGGTGCGGACTCCTGCGCATTGGCGCTCGCGGTCTCCGACCTCGGAAGGGAACGGCCGGAACTGCTCCCCGGGGTGTCCGCCCTGCATGTGCGGCACCACCTGCGGGGATCCGAGTCGGAAGGCGACGCCGCCTCGGTGCGCGAGCTGTGCGGTCTGGCCGGACTTCCGCTTCGGGAGTTGGACGCACCGGTGGAGCCCGGCCCCGGACTGGAAGCCCGCGCCCGCGTGGCGAGATACGGCGCGCTCCGTCGGGAAGCTCCGGGAAGCCTCCTGGCCACCGCCCACCACCGCGACGACCAGGCGGAGACCGTCGTGCTGCGCCTTTTGCGCGGGGCCGGTCCACGCGGACTCGTGGGCATCCGCCCGATCCGGCAGGACGGAATCTGGCGACCGCTCCTCGCCTGCGGGCGTGATGTCCTCTCGGAGGCGTGCCGGGAAGCGGACTGGATCCCGCGCCAGGATTCCTCCAACGCCGACCGCACCTACTCCCGGAACGAGATCCGGTGGGGATTGCTCCCCGACTGGGAGCAGGAGCAGCCCGGGACGGCGGCGGCCCTGGCCGACCTGGCCCGCGCGGCGTGGGAGCTCGAGCCGTTCCTGGAACGCGCCCTGGACCGGCTCGATGGGGAACTTTCCGTCCTCGGAGACGAACGCGGCTTCACCCTGGATCTCTCGCGCTGGCCCGTCGACCGTCCATCCCCCGAAACGGATTCCGAATTCGAATCGACGCTGGAACGCGCATGGACCCGTCGCGGTCGCCGTCCCTGGACCGCCTCGCATCGGTCCCGACTGATCGCGGATCTGTGGCAAGGGAAGACCGGACGGCGGCGGGGAGGACAAGCAGAGATCGCCCACTTCGGGGGCAGGAAGCTGCGAGTGGAAAGTTCGAACACGGAAGGAATGGCTGAAAATGGACACTGAAATCAAGAAGGCGTTCGCGAAGGTCCCCGAGGCCACGCTGATCTTTTGGGTCTTGAAGGTCGCGGCGACAACGCTCGGCGAGACCGGAGGCGACGCGGTCACCATGTCGATGAACGTGGGATACCTGGTGGGCACGGCGATCTTCGCGGTGCTCTTCCTGGTGTTCGCGGTCCTTCAAATCCGCGCGAAGCGGTTTCGGCCCTACCTGTACTGGATCACGATCATCGCCACCACCACCGTGGGGACCACCCTGGCGGATTTCGCGGATCGCTCCTTGGGCATCGGGTACGCGGGGGGATCATCGATCCTGCTGGTCCTGCTGCTGTCCTCCCTTGTCGTCTGGTACAGGACGATGGGTTCCATCTCCATCCACTCGGTGAATTCCGACAAGGCGGAACTCTTCTACTGGGTGACCATCATGTTCTCCCAGACCCTGGGCACCGCGCTTGGCGATTGGACCGCCGATTCCGCGGGATTCGGGTACACCGGCGCTGCCATCCTGTTCGGTTCCCTGCTTTTCGTGGTGCTGGTCCTGAACTACTCCACGAAGATCTCCAAATCCATCCTGTTCTGGGCCGCCTTCATCCTGACCCGGCCCCTAGGCGCCGTGGTGGGCGACTTCCTGGACAAGCCTTTGGACCATGGCGGTCTGAACCTCAGCCGGTATGTCGCTACCGGGGTGTTGGTGGCGTTCATCGCGCTGGGAATCCTGGTCTTTCCCCAGAGGGCGGCGACGACAGGATCGGCTCACTGAACGAAAGGAATCCCAATGGCCAAGCTCGTCGTTCGCTGTTTCACCATCTCCTTGGACGGGTTCAGTGCCGCGCCGGGGCAGAGTCTGGATGCGCCTTTCGGCGTGGACGGCCTCAGGCTCATGGACTGGGCCTTTGCCACGAGGTTTTTCACCCACATGTTCGGCCAGTCTGGAGGGGCCGAGGGCATTGACAACGACTTCGCGGTCAAGGCGGATGAGAATGTCGGAGCCAGCATCATGGGCCGTCACATGTTCGGGCCTCCACAGGGTGTCGCGGACAAGGCCGCCTGGAGAGGTTGGTGGGGCGAGAACCCACCCTACCACCACCCCGTCTTCGTGTTGACCCACGAAACGAAGGCCGCGATGGACATGGAGGGAGGCACGAGCTTCACGTTCGTGAACGACGGCATCGAATCCGCCCTGAAGCAGGCCTTCGCGGCGGCCAAGGGCAAGGACGTACGGCTCGCGGGCGGGGCGGCCACCATACGCCAATACCTGAAGGCGGGCCTGATCGACGAGCTGCACCTGGTGCAGGTTCCCCTCCTGTTGGGTCAAGGCGAGCGCATCTTCGAAGACCTGAGGGGTGTCGAGCAGCGCTACGAATGCGTCGAGTTCACGCCGTCCAAGGCGGTGAGCCACCTGCGGATCGTCAAGAAAACCTGAATCTCGTTCCCATTCCAGGGCGATTAATGAATCGCCCCTACGACCATCGGCGTGCTGATGCGCTCGTCGCTTGATGCTCCCACTCCCCAAACCAGACGGTATCAAACCCTCCCGCCGCCACGGCGCATCGCCGTGCAGGCGGGCGCGCAATTCTTGACGTGCCGCTCACTTCCCCGCGTGAACCGCTCCGGTGCTAGGGTGTGGGGGACGGAAGTCCACCACGAAGGCGCGGGGTCCAGGGGAGAAGGCCTCGGTTCTCCCCTGGCCATCGGCATAGGGCCGGGCAGGCCCTTTACACCAAGCCGCACCGCAGGTGCAAGAAGGAAATGCCGCGCCGCGAGGCGCAAATAAGGGCCCCGCGCCAGCGGACGCAGAAGACGACTCCTGTCAGACCCTACCACGGACTCGGCTGCACCTCCCCCGTCAGGATCCGCTGCCGCAGGTTCTTCTGGACGAGCACGCTCCACCCGTTCGAGCAGTCGTCGAAGCATTCGAAGGTCGGGACCAACCCGCGGTGGGTGAAACGGACTTCGGTCTGGGCTCCTTTGGGCGCGATCTCGAACACGATTTCCGTTCCGGCCCATTCCTTCTTGTCCATGGTGAATTCGAGCTGGGCATCGACGACCTTCCAGACCACCCGGTTGCCGGGAACCAGTTCCGTGATCTTCTGCACGGACCGGTGCACGCCCGGCACGGTGTAGGTGAATTCGGCGCCGAGGACGTCGGTGTCTCCGGCGACCTCGCCCGACCACCAGTCGCGTACATGGTTGATGCCCGCGAAGGTCTCCCCGGGCGTCCGGTCCACGGTGATGGTGGTGGTGAAATCCTTGTTTTCCATGGTTCGTCCTTTCGATTATGGTATTGCGATTTTGGTGATTTGTCCGCGCGTCTCAATGCCCGGGGTGCGGCTTGAGGACGATCTCCCCCGTCTCCAGGAGGGACTTCAGGTTGGAGAGGATGCTGGGCCATCCGCCGGACACGGCCGTGATCAGTTTGGAATCCGGGCAGTCGATCTCGTGGAGGATGGAGAGCTTCACAGCTCCGTCCCTGGGTTCGAGCTCGATGGTGCAGCGGCTGGGGCCTTCGGCCTGGAGCTCCGGCTTCCACTGGTTCTGCCAATGGATGACCATGCGCCGCGGGGGGTCGATCTCCAGGATCTCGCCCGTGTCCGTGGGGGTGCCGTCGGGGAGGAGCATCTTCCAGGGCGATCCCTTCTTCCATCCGCTCTCGATGGTCATGTCGAACCAGTACTGGCGGATGAACTTCGGGTCGGTCAAGGCCTCCCAGAGCTTCTCTGGAGTGGTGCGGATGAAGGTGACGTAGACGAATTGGCTTCGGTTCGTGGTGCTCATGGTGTTCTCCGTGGTTTGGTTGGTGGGCGGGTTCTGGTTTCGTCCGTTTCTTCCAGACGGCGTTTCAGATCGCCCAACGCCTTGAGACGCGGGCGCTCGAACTTGCGGATCCATCGGTCGTAGATGTCCTGGAGCGGCACGGGGTTGAGGAAGTGCAGCTTCTCGCGGCCCCGCCGCTGCACCGCCACCAGGTTCGCCGCCTCCAGCAGCGCAAGATGCTGGGTCACGCCCTGCCGGGTCATGCCCATGTGCTGGCAGAGCTCGTTCAAGGTCTGGCCGTCGTGGGCGTGCAGGCGGTCCAGGAGCTTCCGCCGCCCCGCATCGGCCAACGCCTTGAACAGCACATCCGCATCGCTCATGGGGAAGAATATACGCAAGTAATTACTTGCATGTCAAGAGCTGACCCGCAATCTTCCGGCAGGCGATCCGCACGCCGATCTTTTCCAACGGATTTCCAAGCATCGGTCCGGTCACGGGTGGCCGTGGCGAAAAATTTCTTGATTATCGGAGCAACTGATCGTGGTCTCCCCCATCCGGACGCTCCCCGATCGCTACCGTTGCCCCGATCTGCCCCTGACTCTCCCTCCGACCAGATCGGTGCCGATTCAGCTTCAAAGTTCCGAGCGAGTCCGACCCATGTCGTTCACAACCCTGCAGTTCCCGTTCTTCTTCATCGCGGTGCTCGTCGGACTCCTGTTCCTCAAGCCCGACAGACGCTGGATCTGGCTCGTGGCCTCCAGCTGCTGGTTCTACATGGCGTTCATCCCCGCCTACATCCTCATCCTGGTCTTCCTGATCGTCATCGACTTCTTCGCTGGAATCCTCATCGAAGGAAGCATCGGGAGACGCCGGAAACTCGCCCTGTGCGCGAGCCTGGTGGCGAACATCGCCCTTCTCTCCGTCTTCAAATACTTGAACTTCTTCCTGGACAACATCCACGCCATCTCCACGTTCTTCGGACGGAATTCCGCGCCTTGGCACATGCCCTGGGTCCTTCCCATCGGACTGTCCTTCCACACCTTCCAGTCGATGGCGTACACGATCGAGGTGTACTCCGGAAGACAGAAGGCCGAGCGGCACTTCGGCATCTATTCGCTCTACGTCCTGTTCTTTCCGCAGATGGTCGCGGGTCCCATCGAACGCCCGCAGAACTTCCTCCAGCAGTTTCGGACCCCGGCCGCCGTCGATCCGGAAAGGCTCGCCTCCGGCGGCAGGCTGATGGCCTGGGGCTTCTTCAAGAAACTCGTCGTCGCCAATCGGCTTGCGGAATTCGTCAACGCGTCCTTCGATCCAGGCTTCCACCCCGGCGGCGGCACCATGCTCGCGGCCGCCTACTTCTTCGCCTTCGAGATCTACTGCGACTTTTCCGGATACACCGACATCGCCAGGGGCGCGGCCCGGTGCATGGGTTACGAGCTGATGGTGAACTTCGACCGTCCCTACGCGAGCCGTTCCCCCTCCGAGTTCTGGAGACGCTGGCACATCTCGCTCTCCACTTGGTTCAGGGACTACCTCTTCATCCCGCTCGGAGGGAGTCGCAAGGGTCTCTGGCGAACCTGCCTGAATTCCATGGTCGTCTTCGTGGTTTCCGGTTTCTGGCACGGCGCGGCGTGGAATTTTCTCGCCTGGGGCGCGCTGCACGGCCTGTATCTGGTCGTCTACCGGCTGGCGGGAC
>CAYXXL010000158.1:0-7063 GCA_964469025.1 uncultured Fibrobacteria bacterium | reverse complement strand
CGCGTCGCGACAGCACGGCGGCAGCGAAGCCCCCGGCGGCGACGGACACCGCGCAACACGAATGACGGCCACTTGGGGGCCCACCGGTGGCGGCCCTCAGATGTTGGTGCTGCGCCTTTGCCGGGCCTTGGCCACGCAACCGGGGGAAAATCCCGGCCCGTGACCCGGCATCAGTTCCCAATCCGACGGCAGGCGTTCCAGGCGATCGAGGGTGCGCTCCTGATCCGATTCGTTTCCCAGCCAGAGATCCGTCCGCCCTGCCGCGACGGCGAAGCAGGCGTCTCCGACCAGGCACAGGCCCAGCGAAGGGAAGGCGAAACCGCAATGGCCGGGGGTGTGACCTGGAAGGTGGAGCACCTCCAGGTGCTCGTGTCCGAAATCCACGACCTCTCCGTCGCTGAAATCCTCGTCGAGTTCGGGGAGATCGGGGACAGGCATTCCTAGTTCCGCGCACTGCTCGGCCATGGCCTCCCAGAGCGGCCAGTCGGCGCGGTGCAAGGCCACTCCGCAGTAGGTTTCGTCGCGAATCAACGGCACGGCAGCGAGATTGTCCACGTGGGCGTGGGTGAGAAGGATGGTCTGTATCGCGACGCCCTGGCGCAAGGCGATGTCCAGGATTTCCTCCGGCTCGCCACCGGGGTCCACCAGGATTCCCTCCCGGGTTCGGGAGCACCAGAAAAGCGCGCTGTTCGTGGCCAGGTCCCCGGAGGGGAAACTCAACCGCTCGATTCCCATGGATGGCCCTCCCTCGCGCAATCGACCAGGGTGGCGCCCGTGCCGGAAATCCACACCGCGCTCCTGTTCACCACCCAATCTCCATTGTTGACGTAGGTCCCCTCCGGCCCGGTGGTCGCAAGCGCCCTGTGGGTGTGCCCGTGGACCACGCCCGCCAACCCGTATCTGCGCATCCACGCCCGCGCCATGGGTTCCATTTCCGCCGTCGAAGGCGCGGGTCCGGGCTCCAGCCGGCGCGACGCATTGCCGACCCCCAGCGCCGTCCGAAACGAGAGATCCGCGGGAAGGAGGTTCCAGGCCGCCTTGGCCCGGCGGGAGCGGAGCAGCCGCCGCACGAGCCGGTCGAGCCGCTCGGAGGGGGGTGCGGCGTCGCCGTGGACCAGAAGCCATTTCCCGCCCCCGATGTCTAGACAGATTCCGTCGGGGTGGACGATCGCCTGGCAGAAGTCGGCGAGGGCCGATCCCACGGCGAAGTCGTGGTTGCCGGCCACGAACCGCACCCGCACCCCGGCTCGGGAGACCTCCCGGATCCCGAGCAGCACGTCGAAGAAACAGGAGGGAACGGCATACCGCCATTCCCACCAGAACTCGAAGACGTCCCCTCCCAGGACCAGGTCGTCGATCCTTCCCGGAAGGGTCGCGAGGAGATCGAGCAGATGCCTCCGGCGGATCCCGTCGTCGGGACCGCTCCCCAGGTGGAGGTCGGAAAGGAAGATCGTCCGGCCTCCCGCGACCGCGCGATCAGGGAGAGGTGCGATCCACCCGGGCACCCAGTGGGGATCCACGACTGCCCTACACGCCGGGGTGGTAGTTCGGTGCTTCCTTGGTGATCAGCACGTCGTGGGGATGGCTTTCGCGCAACCCCGCTCCGGTGATCCGGACGAAGCGCGCCTTCCGCTGCAGTTCGCCGATGGAAGTCGCCCCGCAGTAGTGGAGGGTGGTGCGCAGGCCGCCGACGAGCTGGTAGACGGTGTCCTTCACCGGACCTCGGTACGGAATCTGTCCTTCGATCCCTTCGGGGACGAACTTCCTTGTCTCGGTGATTTCGGATTGGAAGTAGCGGTCCTTGGAGCCCTGCTGCATGGCGCCCAGCGAACCCATGCCGCGGTAGGCCTTGTAGGATCTCCCTTCCAGGAGGACCACCTCGCCGGGACTCTCGTCCGTGCCCGCGAACAGCGATCCCAGCAT
Organism: uncultured Fibrobacteria bacterium; assembly: GCA_964469025.1. GTDB lineage: Bacteria > Fibrobacterota > Fibrobacteria > UBA5070 > UBA5070 > UBA5070. The sequence goes on along the minus strand of CAYXXL010000158.1, from coordinate 5,140 downwards.
CACGGCGCAGGCGCCGGCGGCGAGCGCCTTGGCCATGTCGCCGCTGTACTTGATCCCTCCGTCCGCGATCAAGCCCACCCCGGCCTTGCGGGCCGCCGGAGCGCATTCGAGGATCGCCGACAGCTGTGGGTACCCGACTCCGGCCACCACGCGGGTGGTGCAGATGGAACCTGGACCGATCCCCACCTTCACGACGTCGGCACCCGCCTTGGCGAGGACGGCCACCGCTTCCGGGGTCACGATGTTCCCCGCGACGACGGCGATGGAAGGCCACCTCTTCTTCAGGGTCTTCACCATCTCGATCACGCCCTTGGAATCGCCGTGCGCGGTGTCCACCGTGAGGAGATCGACTCCCGACGCGGCCAGGGCCTCGGCGCGTTCGATGGAATCCGGCCCCACCCCGACGGCGGCCCCCACCCGGAGGCGTCCCTTGTCGTCCAGCAGGGACTGGGGAAAATCCACGCGCTTGTTGATGTCGGTGAAGGTGATGAGTCCCTTCAGCAACCCCTTTCTGTCCACCAGGGGGAGCTTTTCGATGCGATGGGAGTGGAGCAGTTCGCGCGCCTTCTCCAGGCTGACACCGGGGGAGGCCGTCACCAGGTTCTCGGCGGTCATCAGTTCCCGGACCTTGGCTCCGAGCTTCTTGGACAAGCGCAGATCCCGGTTGGTGAGGATGCCCACCAGCCGTCCCTGCGCGTCCGTCACCGGGAAGCCGGAAATCTTCCGCAGCGCCATGATGGCGAGGGCCTTCTCGACGGGGTCGTCCGGGGAAAGGGTCACGGGATGGTCGACGACGCCGGACTGCCAGCGCTTGACTCGGGCCACTTCCGCGGCCTGGGCGTCGTTCGTCAGGTTCTTGTGGATCACGCCGAGTCCGCCCTGGCAGGCCAACGCGATCGCAAGCTCCGAGGTGGTCACCGTGTCCATGGGAGAACTCAACAGCGGGATGTTCAGGGAGAAGCCCGGGAAGAGCTCGGTGGCCACCGAGGTGTTCGCCGGCAGGACTTCGCTGTAGGCCGGGACCAGCAGGACGTCGTCGAAGGTGAGGGCTTCAGGGATGCTCATGACTGTTCTCCTTGGTTAGGGAGAGAGCGGGTCGATGGATCGGATCCGGTTCGGATCGGGCCAGGTCGCGCCGCCCCCGGGAAAAAGCCAGCGACCACGTTCCGATCGGCGACAAGCCGGAAGCATAAGGTGGGGCAATGTACAATTCCACGATCAAGATGTGGTATCATCTCCGGTGAGATGATGTATTCGACCAGATCGTTGCGACCCGGAATGGCCGTGAGCGACACCATCCGCGATGCCAAGGGCCAGATACTCCTACCCGCGGGGGTCCTGCTCGGCGACAGCCAGATCGCCCAGCTTCTCCAGCGGGGAATCGCGGCGGTCCCGATCGCGGTGGAGGAGACGGAAGAGGCGAGGGAATCGCGTGTGGCCGCCCGGAAGGCGCAGATCCTCGAACTGTTCGGCGAGACGGGGGAAACCCCGGAACTGGAGCAGTTGCGCAGGTTTGTGCTGGAACACGCCGATGCCGACTGAGATACCCACCCCGGAGGCCATGGCCGGCCACGTGAAAAGCATCCCGACCCTGCCCGGCGTGCTCATCGAGCTTTCCCGGCGCATGTCGGATCCGAAGACGTCCTCGGACGACCTGGCGCAGGTCATCCAGCAGGACCAGGCGATCTCCAGCAAGGTGCTCAAACTGGTGAACAGCCCGTTCTACGGGTATTCCGGCAAGATCCACACCATCAACCAGGGCATCGTGATCCTCGGATTCAACGCCATCAAGAACCTGGTCCTCTCCACATCGGTGATGGAGGCGTTCAAGGGGACGGAATCGGGAGAGCACTTCCGGATGGAGCTTCTGTGGATCCATTCCGCCGCGGTCGCCGGGGTTTCGCGCCTGCTCGCGGAGCGTTCCGGATGCGTGGATCCGGAGGAGGCCTTCGTCGCGGGGCTTCTGCACGACATCGGCAAGGTCCTTCTCTGGATATCCGAACCCAAGCTGCTCACGGCCTGCATCCAGGCGTCGGAAGGGCATCGGATCCAGCTCGAGGAGGTGGAAACGCGCGTCCTGGGGTTCGAGGACTGCGAACTCGCCTCGGTCCTCGCCGAAAGGTGGAAATTCCCCTCCTCCCTGCGCGACAGCCTGCGGTGGAGGACCCAACCGGAACGGGCCGGGGCCGCCGCGCCCCTGGCTTCGGCCATCCATTGCGCGAACATCCTCTGCATCGCGATGGGCGCCTCCCCCCTGGCGCGAACGGTCATGCCCCGCCCGGCGTCCAGGGCATGGCAGCTGATGGGTCTCCACCACGACGACCGTCTGCGACGGATCCTGTCGGAGATCCCCCCGCGCATCGACGGCGCCAGGGCGTTCGTCAACTCCGCCTGATCCCGCTCCGGGCCATCTGGAAGGCGTTCCAGACGTTGTGCCAGAGAACGTAGAACGCGGGCCCCAGGGCGGGCACCGGTCCGAAGGCCGAGAGGCCCAGCCAGAGCGTCAGCATGGTGTTCTTCTGGCCCAGGCTCTGCCCGGCCTCCAGGGCGCGGTCCTTCCCGCCCAGTTCGCGACCCGCCAGGAAGTGCAGCGAGCAGAGCAGGGCGCTGCCGGCCGCGATCGCGAACACCGTTCCGATCTCGGTCGGGTGGGTGCGCAGGAATTCCGAGGTCTTGGCTCCCGCCAGGACGAGCGCGGCGAGCCACAGGGGGAAGGACAGGCGTCGCCATCGCGCCAGGGATCCGGAGGTGCCGGGAACCCGGCGGGCGATCGCGGCCAGCGCCAGGGGAACCAGCACGAGGGCCAGGGTCCGCGCCAGGAACGAAGATGTTGACGGGATCTGTCCTCCTCCGGCCAGCGAGAGCAGAGGGGGCAGCAGGAAGGCGGAGATCAGGTTGGACCCCAGGAGCGAGACCGAGACGAATCCCACGTCGCCGCCCAGCAGTCCCGTGATGACGGGCGCGGCGGTGGCCGTCGGGGTGGCGGCCACCAGGAGGCCGGCCAGTCGCGCGTCGCGACCGAAGGGCCAGAGGAGCGACCAGCCCAGCGCCATGAAGAACGGCCAGGCCAGCAGGAGCCGCAGATGCGCCTTCTCCGGGCGCAACCGGCCCAGAGGCATTCCCGAAAACCCGAGGAACAGCATCGCGGACAGGATCCAGCGGATCCATCCGGCCTGTGCCGAAAGGCGGGGCAGAAGCACTCCGGTCCCCATGGCCGCCAGGATGGCCAGGGCACGGAGCATCAGGCCAGTCCTCGGAGCTCCCGGATCTTGGCTTCGGGGTCCGCCGAGGTCCCCAACCCCTCGCCGACCAGGATGGCGTCCACTCCGGCTGCCTCCAGGAGCTCGCACTGCTCCCGACGGGAAATCCCGCTCTCCGCGACCACGACGGTTCCTTCGGGCACGTCGCCCAGGAGGTCGAAGGTGGTGTCCAGCGACACTTCGAAGGTGTCCAGGTCCCGGTTGTTGATGCCCAGGATGGACGGGGTCGCGCGAAGGGCCGGCCCCAGCTCGGTCCAGGAGTGGACCTCCACGATGGAATCCAACCCCATGTCGGTGGCCGCTGCCACCAGGTCGGACAGTTGCGCGTCGTCCAGCAGCGCCGCGATCAGGAGGACGGCGGAGGCTCCCAGGCATCTGGCTTCCAGGATCTGGTAGCGGTCCAGGGTGAAGTCCTTGCGCAGGACCGGAAGGGGAATGGATCCAGTCACGGCGCGCAGATGGGCGTCGTCGCCCAGGAAGAATTCCGTCTCGGTGAGCACCGATATGCCGGATGCTCCCCCGGCCAGGTACTTCCGGGCCAATCGGAGCGGGTCGTAGTCTTCGATCATCACGCCCTTGGAAGGGGACGCCTTCTTGCATTCGGACAGCACGCGGATGGGCTGTCCCGGCCCGCGCCGGAGGTTCTCGCGCATCACGTGCCCCGAGAGCGGCGTGAGCAGGGCCATCTTCTCCAGTTCCGCTTCCGGGAGGTCGCGCTTGCGGGCGCGGACCTGGGCGAGCTTGACCGCCGCGATCCTCCGCAGGATGCCGCTCACGACCGGAAGGCCCGGGAGGTCGCGACCAGGGTTTCCAGGGCCAGGAGCGCCTTTCCGGAATCGATGGAGGTCTGGGCCAGGCGCGCGCCCGCGGCCAGATCCGGCGCCCGCCCACCCACCACCAGCGCGGCGGCGGCGTTCAGCACCACGATGTCCCGCTTGGGACCTCGTTCGCCGGAAAGGATGGAGCGAAGGATCCCGGCGTTTTCCCCGGCGTCGCCGCCCTTCAGGTCGGAGGGGAGCGACGACGGCAGGCCGCCATCCTCCGGGAGGATGTCGAATTCCGTCACCTGTTCCCCGTCCCACTCCGCCACGTGGGTGGGGCCCGTGGTGGTGATCTCGTCGAGTCCGTCCGACCCGTGGACGACCCAGGTCCTCTCCGTGCCCAGGAGCGAAAGCGCCTCGGCCAGGGGACGGCACCAGCGCCTGTGGAAGACGCCGACGACGAGCCGCTTGGTGCCCGCGGGATTGGTGAGAGGCCCCAGCAGGTTGAAGATCGTGCGCACGCCCAACTCGCCCCGGACCGGTCCCACATGGCGCATGGCGGGATGGAACGCCTGCGCGAACAGAAAACCCACTCCCGCGCCTTCCACGCAGGCGGCCACCTGTTCGGGCGAGAGGTCCAGGTCCACTCCGAGCGCGGAGAGCACGTCCGCGGCTCCCGACTTCGAGGAGACTCCCCTGTTCCCGTGCTTGGCGACGTGCGCTCCGGCTCCGGCCACGACGAAGGCGGTGGTGGTGGAGATGTTGAAGGTTCCCGACCGGTCGCCCCCGGTGCCCACGATGTCGATGACGGGAACCGTCACCGGGCAGCGGACCGCGTTCTCGCGCATGGCCACGACGAACCCGGCGATCTCCTCCACGGTCTCGCCCTTCATGCGAAGCGCCACCAGGAGTCCGCCGATCTGCGCAGACGTGGCCTCGCCCCGCATGACGCACCCTGCGACCTGCGACGCCTCGGTCCGGTCCAGGTCGCCGCCGTCGACGACCTTGGCTATTGCCTCCTTGACATTCATCCGTTCACGCTCCGCGGACAGAGAGGAAATTGGACAGGATCTGTTTCCCGTGGGTGGTCAGGATGCTTTCCGGATGGAACTGCACCCC
>CAYXXL010000157.1:0-7068 GCA_964469025.1 uncultured Fibrobacteria bacterium | reverse complement strand
TGATCGCCAATTTCGAGCGCATCGCCGCGGAGATGGACGCGGCGCATGGATCCCACGTTCCGTCACTGACGCGCGGTCGCCCGCGCAAGGGGGAGGAGCGCGAACCCTTGGTGGGAAAGACCGTGAAGCTGCCAGGCCCTGTTTGGAAGACTCTCCAGTCGCAGGCTCGGAAGCAGCACACCACGGTCAACAGCCTGATCGTGCACCGTCTCACGGCTGTCTGACAGAATCGGCATCCTGGACGGAATGCTCGGGTGGGTTGACCCGCCGCAGCGAGGCAAAGCCGAGCGCCCGGCGAGCACCGAGTACAGACACGAAGCGAGCCCAAACCAAAACCGGCGGGGGTCCAGGGGTCGAAGCTATTCGGAGGGCATCCCAGGTGGCCATCGGCCCTTCCGGGCCGATGGAGTCAAACGGAAGGGACGCCCGGAGAGCCTGAGACCCTTGGTGCGCGGGAGTCCAGAGGGTCCGCGCACACGGATCCTCTGGCCGCCGGGGTCACGGGGGCCGCGGCAATGCCCCTGTGCACCAAGCGAAGCGAAGCGCAAAAACAGGCACCGTCGAATTAGATCTGTCCCACTCGGAGGTTCCATGAAGATCACAACCCAATTCGCCATCCTGCCCTTCGCAGCCACGGTCCTCTCCTGTGCGTCCTCGCGCCCCGGAATCCCGCCCATCCCCTTGCAGGACAAGCTGGCCGTGGTCTCCGTCCACTTCGACGGATTCTCGGACGCCAGCGCCGCGCCCGACGAAAGCCGACGCAAGGAGCACGGACCCGGGCTGGACACGCATCAGGATCCCGCCTCGCTCGCCGACGAGCAGATGGCGCTGGACAGCGTCTGGGCCCGGTTCGGGGCGGGCCTTCCCGCGGCCCTGGGGGCCTCCATCGAACCCCCCGAGGAAGTCGTCTCCAATCCCGCCTACGCCCAGATCCCCGCCAACGATTCCTCCCGATCCAAAGGTCTGGAACCCAGCGGAGGCCTGAAATCCGTCTCCCTCGCGGACGCGGCCAGGCTGCAAAGCTTGTCCCAAGCGTTGGGCGCGAGCAGGCTCCTCTTCGTCGAATGCTGGGCCGACTACGACACCGCGGCCACCACCTCGGGCAATGCGGCACCCGTCGTCGTTCCCGCGGCACCGCCCAAGACGGCGAAGGATTCCACCAAATTGGCCAAGGACACCGCCAAGTTCGCCAACGATTCGGACAGGATCGCCAAGGTCGCCGCGGACTCGGCCAAGGCGGCGCCCAAGCCCGTCCCCGTTGCACACGGGCCAAGATCCGTCAAGGTCGTCCTCCATGTGGTGCTTCGCTTCTACCAGGTCGGTAAAGGCGTGTACTGGACGGGCCGCTACCTGGCCAGCACGAAGGCATCGGCCGGACTCCAGGCCGGACGCGTCCCGTCGTCCTTCCTTCCCGCCCACCTCGAGGAGGCCGTCAACCCCATCCTGATGCGGATTTCCCAGGACGTCGCCATCGGGCGGGGCATGTCCGACTGAGAATCGTGAGATGGATCCCGGTAGAGAGTGCTCATCCGGCGTTTGGCGCGATTCCACTCACCCCGGCCGTAATCTCACTGCGGTACCAGACTCCACGGCAGCGTGAAGACATGCCCGCATCCAGCGGCGTGGAGGGTATCCCCGATTGCGGCGAAGGCCAAGGTGATTTCCAGGAGTCCAGGTATGGCAGGATTTTTCCCGGTTACCGCCGAAAACAGGTGCGGGCGTCAGCCCTGCACGGGGAGCAACTTCTCCAGTTCCAGCTTGACCGAATTCGTGGGAATCCGAAGTTGCCGCCAGGCTTCGATCCCCAGGAGCGCCGCGATGGCGGCGGCGAAGTACGGATTCGGCGGGAGCATCAAGGTGCCCAAGGCGATGAGGCAGACGATGGTCGCCAGATTGGCGATCCCCGCCGGAGAAGAGACGATCACGATGTCCAGCAGGGGCCCGCGGGCCTTGGCGGGGAGAAGCCACCGCCTCCTGCGCCAACCGGTCGTGAGTTCGAACACGGGAACCTTGCCGGCCCCTTTCCCCGATGGCTCAAGCCGCACCAGCAGCGTGGAAAGCGTGAAGGCGTTGCGCAGGTGGGGGCCTTGGTCTGCAGATCCTCGGATTTCCCACGGATCTCCGCAGCGGCGATCCCCAGGAAGGAAGGCTTTTCTCCCCGCGAAAGGGCCAGGGTGGTCGAGCGCAGACTCCTAGGTGCGAACGAGTCTGGAGGCGACCATGGCACCTCCAAGAAGGACGAAGGGCAGGAGGGACGCTTGGTTGGTCATTTGCGATGGACTTTCTCAGAAGAAGAGGATTCCGACCAGGACGAAGAGCGGCACGAGCACGCCCATCGACCAAGCCGTGTAGCCGAGGAAGCTGGGCATGCGGATTCCGTTCTCCTGGGCGATCGCCTTGACCAGCATGTTGGGCGCGTTCCCTATGTAGGAAATCCCGCCCATGAACGAAGCGCCGCAGGTGATGGCCGCCAGCGTGGTGGCCTCCCGCATCAGGTGGGGGGCGTTCCCCCCGGCCACGTGGAAGAACAGGAGGTAGGAGGGAGCGTTGTCCAGGAATCCGGAAAGGATTCCGGTCGACCAGAAGAACTTGACGGGAGTGTCGATCGCGGCGACGAGTCCGGCCAGCGGACCGTCCCGGCCCGCTTCGAGGATCCGGACCAGCGGGATGAGCGTGACGAAGATCCCCGCGAAGAGGATGGCGACTTCCTTCACCGGCCCCCACGAGAAGCGGTTTGCCTGCCGGACGCCGTGCGCGGTGGAGAGGAAGGAAACGCAGGCCAAGGCCACAAGCAGGCCGTCCCGCAGGAGGTCGGCGCACCCGATCGGGATGGCGGGCTGGCCCGGGATGGCGATGGAGAAGGATGGCCAGAATTTGGCAAGCAGGCTGGTTCCCAGCACCGTGCAGGCGATCCCCAGCATGACCAGGACGTTTCCGATGCCACGGACGTCCAGGGGCAGACGCTGCAGCTCCACCTTGTGCGCCTTCCGCTCGATTCTCCAGTACCGGCTGTCCAGCGCGAAATAGAGGCACAGCAGGATCGCGGTGCAGAGGAGCATGGGGCCGGCGCAGTGGGAGAGCGGCCAGAGGAAATCCACCCCGTGGAGAAATCCGAGGAAGAGAGGTGGATTGCCGATGGGGGTGAGACTGCCACCGATGTTGGACACCAGGAAGATGAAGAAGACCACGGTGTGCGCCCGATGGGTGCGGTTGGAAATGGAGCGCAGCACCGGGCGGATCACCACCATGGAAGCGCCCGTGGTCCCGATGAGACTTGCCAGCAGGATCCCCAGACCCAGGAGCAGCGTGTTTCCGACGGGATTTCCCGGCTCTCCGCCCGTGAAATACAGCCCACCCGCGGTGATGTCCAACGTGGCGATCAGGACCAGGAAGGGGAGGTAGTCGTGGAGGAGCGTATCGAGGTGGAGTTGCAGCGCGGAAAGGAATCCGTGCGCCGCGACGTAGGGGAGCGAAAATGACAGCGACCAGAAGGCCACGACCCAGCCATGCCGCCGCTCCCAGAAGCGTGGTGCCAATTGCGGGATCGCGGCCACGGAGAGAAGCAGTCCCGCGAACGGCAACCCATAGAGGATGGAGGGCGGTGTGGCCATGGCGGGAGGAAAGCTAAGTGCAAGGACCGCCCCCCCAACGCCAGCTTTCGCCGGGGATCGAGGGTCCCGATCCGGTCTCCGATCGGTTGAAAGAATCGACTCGCGTTGTCTGGACGGGGTCCGCGATGTCATAATCCCCATTCAGATGGTCGACACCACTTTGGGACGGTACAGGATCCTGGGCAAGCTGGGCGAAGGCGGCATGGCCGAAGTCCACATGGCGGAAGATTCCCTCCTCCACCGCTGCGTGGCCGTGAAGACCCTGCGTTCGAGCGGGCTCCGCAATCCCGACATGGTCCTGCGATTCCACCAGGAAGCCACCACCGTGTCCCGGTTGGGCCACGCCAACATCGTCCAGGTCTTCGACCTGGGGGCGCGTGCCGACGGCGACTATCTGGTCATGGAATTTTTGGACCGGGGCAGCATCTCGCGCGTGGTGGCCGGGATTGGGGGCCGTCTGGACCCCGTCTGCGCGGCCTGCGTGGCCGTCCAGGCGGCGGAAGGATTGGCCGCGGCCCACGAAGCCGGAGTCGTGCACCGCGACGTGAAGCCCGACAATCTCCTGGTTTCGCGCCAAGGCGTGGTGAAGGTGGCGGACTTCGGGATCGCCCGCCTCCAGTCCGAGGTCTCCCACACGGAGCCGGGAACGGCGTTGGGATCGCCCCACTACATGGCTCCCGAACAGGTGGAAGGCGAAGTCCCCACGGGGCGCACCGATGTCTTCGCCCTGGCCAGCGTCCTGCATTTCCTGGTCGCCGGTTCGCCCGCCTTCGAGGCGGAAAACGCCATCGGCCTGATGTGGCGCATCGCCAAGCACGACGCCCCCGACCTGCGCGGAGTGGCTCCCGCCTGCCCCCGTCCGATCTCCGACCTGGTGCGCGCCATGCACGCCCGCGATGCCAAAAAACGTCCCGACATGGAGGAGGTCGCGGCCACCTTGCGCGCGTGGCTCGCGGAGCAAGGCGTCCTGCACCCGGCGGAGCACCTGCGCCAGACACTGGGATTCCCCCTGACCGCGCCCATCGCCTCGGGCGCCAACACCACGCGCAGGCTGAGCCTGCTGCGCAGACGGCGCAAGCGCCTCTACTGGATCGCCGGGACGGTCTTCGCGGCAGTCCTGGCCTGGCTGGGTCTCCGCCACCGCTAGGGAATCAGCAAGAGGGAATCCTGCGCGACCGCGAGGGCCGTTCCACGCGCCGTCGCGGATTGGCTGGAACCGTCGCTGTATGCGGCGCGGAACTGGTAGGGGGACGTGTCCTGCAGGACGTCCACGGGCACCTTGAAGAAGTTCTCGGCCTCGGTGGCCCAGACCATGTCCGACCAGGACGTGTCCGACGACGAGACCTTGCGGTAGCCCAGGGACAGGACGGCCGAGAGGGGATCGCGCACCTGGACCAGCGACCAGAAGGCGCTGCTTCCATCCTTGATCCAGATCCGCGGGGGGCCGTCGAACAGTTGGGGGTGTCCTTGGCAGGACACGAAAGACCATTCCCCCGAGTAGCGCCCCGCCAGGGTTCCCATGAGCGCGAAGGCCGGTGCACCGCCCAGGTCGATGCCGCAGTTTCCGTCCGGGCACTTGTCCACGATCCGCACCAAGGTCTGCTTCCAGCCGGAATCCGTCCGCGCGCGCACCAGGACGCACTGGCCGCAGATCTTCCCGCTGTCCCACTGTCCCCGCAGATCGCCGGGCAGGCGGTTCACCTGGATGGCGGCGTAGGCCTTGATGCCGGTGATTCCGTAGTTGCAGGCTCCGCCGGAGGAGGTGAGGGCGGTGTCGGTGCCTCCGTAGGTGGTGACATCCCCGTAGCTGGTGGAATCCGTGAGGAGGGGAATGCTGGGCACCGAGGCGTCGCAGATGCCGGAGCAGGTGCCCGAAGTGTCCGTGCGCGGCGACACCCCCGGGGAAGCGACCGGGGCGGTCGCATTCCGGGAACATGCGACCAGCAGCGAAAATAGGATCGCGACGGTCGACTTCACCCGTGCCCCTCCACCCCACGGGCACTGGCGACCAGCTCCACAGCGGCGCGCACCTGCACCTCCAGGAGGCGATCCTGGACGGCCAGCGGTATCGGGACCAATCCCCAAGCGCGCGCTTCGGAGGCCACGAGTTCGGATTCGGTCATCCATCCGCCTTCGCGATCGGCGCGGACCAGGCGGGTGGTCCATCCGGCGAGGCGGGACTTCCAGGCGGGGTCTTCGGGGACGGGTGTGAGGAACAAGGGGATTTCCGAGACGAAGGTGAAGGGATCCCCGCCCAGCGACCGCACGAACTCCATGCTGGAGGGACGGAAGAGGGCGGCGGTGGCGGGATCGTTCGCGGACAGGAAATGATTGCGCATGGAGACGCTGTCGGGGCGGGTGCAGAAGCCTTCGGAGATCCGGCGAAAGCCCTTCTCGCCGCGTCGATCCACGTCGTGTACCGCCAAGCCCTCCCGGGCCACCGCCGCCAGGCAGAGCTCGCGATAAGGCCCCAGCCGATCTTCCCAGGTGGACTCCACCAGGAACCAGGGACCTCCCCCGAATCCCAACCCGTGCAGGGAGCCGTGCAGGTCCAACGGACCGTTTCCAGACAGAAAACGGGCGATGGCCTCGGCTTCCGGGCGCACTCCCTTGTCTCCCCATGGTGCTCCGGGAAATCCGAATTCCAGGTCGTCGCCGGGGAGTTCGCGCACTCGGTGCAGCAGGTAGGAAGGCAGATTTCCCACGCCCTCTCCCTCCTGCCACCAGGCTTCGTTCTTCGCATGGGCGTCGGGATTGGCGTCGGGCACGATGCGCAATGTCGCGAGCCTCAGGAGGGGATCCGACGGATCGGCCTCCAGGCGGCGCACCAACTCGAACAGGAAACGGGGCGACACGGGTTCGTCGCCATGGCACCCGGCGATCAGCGAAACGCGCAAAGGCCCCCGGCCCAACAACCACCCGTGGATGGCCCTCCCCTCGCGGGATTCGCCCAGGAGGAGGGGATCGCTATTGGATCTGCCCATGGAAGGGAAGATACGCGTCCTACTTGTATTCCTCGACCAGCACGTCGTGGCGGGTGCCGTCGACCGTGAGGGCAACGCGACGCGACCGGGCGATCTCGGTGCCGGTGGAGGCGGCCTTGGGCACTTCCTTGACCTCGGGCTTCGCGGTTCCCTTGTAGACGGCTTCGGTCTGCTGGGGGAACATCGCGTAGAGCACCGCCGCTTCGTCCGTGGCGGGCAGGCCCTTGGATGCGAGTTCCTTCTTGAGGTCGTCCATCCTGGGAGCGAGGAGGTCGGCGCCGCGGCCCTCGATGGGCTTCTGGCCGGACTGTTCGCAGACGAGCTTGAGCACGTCGGGATCGATGGGGCCGGGTGTCCTGCCGTACTTGCCCAGGACGATGTCCTTTGTGTTCTGCGCGATGAGCTTCCAGCGGCCCATCTTGACGTTCATCATGGCCTGGGTGCCCACGATCTGGGAGGTGGGCGTGACCAGG
>CAYXXL010000156.1:0-7069 GCA_964469025.1 uncultured Fibrobacteria bacterium | reverse complement strand
CGCCTTCTACGAACCCGACCCGGAGAGGGAGCAGATCGCCAATCCCTTCGGCTCGGCGAACAACCTGCTCATCGTCACCTGAAGCGCACCCTCGTCGTGGGCGACGTCCACGGCTGTCGGGACGAACTGGCCGAACTGCTCGGGAAATTCGGGCCTGCTCGCGGGGATGTGGTCGCGGCCGTGGGAGACCTCGTCAACAAAGGCCCCGATTCCGCCGGGGTCCTGGATCTGGTCCGCTCCGAAGGAATGCGCTGCGTCCTGGGGAACCATGACGCCAAACTGCTCCGGGTCGCCCAGGTTCCCCTCTCCGACTTGGATGAAAAGTCGCTTCGCTTCACCCGTTCGATCGGCCCCCGCATCCACGAATTGGCCGAGGAAATCCGAGCCTGGCCGCTCTGGTTGGATCTGGATGGCCTCCTGGTGGTCCACGCCGGTTTGGAGCCGGGGAAAAGCCGGTTGGAGCAGATGTCGCCTGCCATCTTGATCACGATCCGGACCTGGGACGGCATCGGCAGATGTCTGGACCGGCCCGAGGATCCCCCCTGGTACGAATGCATGCGATGGCCGGTACCCGTCGTCTTCGGCCACTGGGCGATGCGGGGTCTGGTGGACCGGCCCGATGTGAAGGGGCTCGATACCGGTTGCGTCTACGGAGGGCGACTCACCGGCTGGTGTCCCGAAGAGCAGCGCTTCTACCACGTCCAGGCCCGCAGGCAATACGTTCCGATGGAAAGGGACTGAATCCGTGGCCAGCTTCCTCGAACGCTACCACGAACGGACCAAGTACGACCCCCGCACGCTGGATCGCGCGGGGGTCGTCGACTGGGCGGCGCGACCGAAACCGTGGAAGGAGATCACCGGCACGGAGCGCGTGGACATCCGACCGCACCTGGGGTTCCTGGAAAATCTCCAGCAGGGAGTCGGGCAAGGATGGACGGCCACCGAACCCGGACGACTCGACCTGGCCGCGCTGTCCCGGCTGTCGTGGTTCGCGGCGGGGGTCAGCGGCGTGGCCGGCGACCAGGACGATCCCCACCTTTTCCGGACCACCCCCTCGGCGGGTGGATTGTACCCGGTGGAGCTCTACTGGATCGTTCTCGACGTGGAGGGTCTCGCACCTGGAATCTGGCATTTCCACGCCCCGGGTTTTTCCCTGATTCCGGTCTGGAAGGGATCGTTCCGCGCCGAGGCCCGCTCCATCCTTCTCGACTACCCCCTTCCTCCCCAAACGGGAGCCGTGGCCATCCTGACGGGAATCTTCTCCCGCGGCTCGTGGCGCTACGGAGAGAGGGCCTACCGCCGCGTGCTCCTGGATGCCGGACATCTCGGAGGGAATCTCCTGGCGGCGGCGGTCCGGGAAGGTCTGCACCCCTGTCCTCTCTCCGGCTTTCGCGACCAGGCCCTTTCCGACCTGCTGTTCCCGGACAGCGACGAAGTCCCTCTCCTGGCCGTGCCGGTGGGCGGTTCCCCGGTCGTCGATTGGCCCCGCTCCTGGAGCGGGCCCGCGATCCCACCCTCGCGCATCCCCTCGGAAATCCCGCCTGGCCGCATGCAGCAGGTGGCGCACGGCCTGGGCGACATCCTCGACGTCCCGGGACCGCCTGCCGCCATCCGCGAGGAGCGGCGGAGCACCGATGGATTCCGTCTGGCCGGGCGCACACCGCCCCTCGACGTCGCGAAGGCCTGCGTGGAGCGGCGTTCCTGCAGGGTGTTCCGGATGGGGAACCTTTCCCTGGACCGGTTCTCGGCCCTTCTTTCCTGGAGCGCGATTCCGAGCTCGCAGAAATTGTCTCCTCCCGGGCTCCTCGCGACCTGGATCGTGGCGCTTTCCGTGGACGGAATCGAGCCGGGAGTGCACCGCCTCCACGACGACGACGTCCTGGAACCGATTTCGAAGGGCCTCCTGCGGGAGGCCTGCCGCACCTTCGGTTTGGGCCAGGACCTCGCCGCCGACGCGGCGTTCCTGGTGGTGCACTCGGCACCGCTCGCCGAAGCGGTTTCCATCCTCGGGGAGCGCGCCTACCGCCCGCTGTGCATGGACGCGGGCCACCACGGGGAGCGACTGAACATCGCGGCCCAGGCGCTGGGGCTCGGAGCATCGGGCATCGGAGGGTACTTCGACGATCTCGTGAACGAAACCCTGGGCCTGGATCTGCAGGACGCGGTTCTCTACATCACCGCGGTGGGAACGCCAGCCTAGGCGCGGATGCGCCAGGCCAGGGTCTCTCCGGCCCTGTAGGGGACCACTCCGTCGACGCCCCACGGCACGGTCCAGGGGTCGCGGACCATGGTGACGCTTTCCGTCGTCCTCGCCAGGCCGTAGAAGTCCGCGCCGAACCCGGCGACGAAATCCGGGAGCGCCCGGCGCATTCCGGCCGCGTCGAAGACGCAGGCCAGGCCCTCCAGGGCGACCGGCATGGAGTAGACGCCCGCGCACCCCGACGCGCATTCCTTGCGGTCCCGGCGGTGCGGCGCGCTGTCGGACCCGAAGAAGAACTTGGGGTCGCCGCAAAACGCGGCCTCCCTCAACGCCTGCCGATCCGACTCCCGCTTGGCCACCGGTTTGCAGAAGAGGTGGGGATGGAGCTCGCCGCCGAGCAGGTCGTCCAGGGTGATCTCCAGGTGGTGCAGCGTCAGGGTCGCCGCGACGTTTGGACCCAGCTCCCGGATCCTGCGCACGGCGGCCGCCGACGATACGTGTTCCAGCACGAATCGGACCCCGGGATGGGCGGAGGAAACCTCGGAGAACTCCTCCAGGAACGCCTCCTCGCGGTCCAGGCTGAACACCCCCGGCTTCTCCCCGTGGCAACACACCACCAATCCGTGCTCTTCGATCGCGGGAAGCAGCGGAACGATCTGCCGCAGGTCCCGAACTCCACCCTCGGAATTCGTCGTGACTCCTTCGGGGTAGACCTTCCCGGCCACGGCACCCGCCGCCGCCAGATCCGCGAGGTCGGAACCGGAAAGCTCCGGAACCAGCTTGAAGGCCATCAGGGGCTGGAGATCCGGTGCCGCGCGCAGGATCGCCATCCGATAGGCGGATACTTCCGCCGCGGTCCGAACCGGTGGCGCCAAGTTCGGCATGACCAGCACTCGGGCGAAGCGGCGCGCCGCCTCGCGCGCGAAAAGCGGGAGGTCGTCGTCCTGGCGCAGATGGACGTGGAAATCGTCCGGACGCGGTAGAATCCAGGTTTCCGACATCAGAATTCCCACCCGACCTGCACGTAGACCCCGGGATCGAACCAGGCGATCACGGAGGGGATCCGTACGTCGAGCTGCAGCCCCGTTTCGGCGATCCATCCGCCCTCGGCGTCCCACCGCGCCCCGCCCCGAGCCTGTCCGCCGGCGTACCAATAGCGACTCCGGTGGCCGAGCTGGGTTCCTTTCCCGGACGGATCCGGATAGACCCTCCGGAAGGCTTCGGTTCCCAGGAGCCCTCCCAGGGAGCCCATCAACGCCCAGGGGCTGCGTCCGTCGTCCAGGTGCCTGCTCCAGGCCTGGCCTCCCAGGATTTCCCCCGCCCAGACGTCCGTGTAGCTGTCGCTGTTCCAGATGCCGCGAAATTGCGCGGCTGCCCAATATTCCAGGGCCCACCCCACCTGCGGGTCCACACGCTGGGAATAGCGCAAGGCCATGGACTCGGTCTGGAAGCTCGGCGATGCCGAGATCCAAAGGTCGTGCTGGACGGAATTCGGCACACTGTCCTTGACGGGGATCCCGAGGGGATCGGCCGCGCTGTCCGGGCGGGGGACGATCATCGATCCCGCATCGGGCACCGGTCGCCGGGCGCCACGGAGCATGGTCAGCGCGTCCCGGATGTTCCCGCGAACCAGGCCCATCTGGTCGGCGGCGGATTCGAACCCCTTGTTCTCGGCGTTGGCATCCGGCGTCAGCAGCACGCCGGGCCTGGCGCTGTCCAGCGAAACCACGCGGATCCGGACATGGGAACGAACGGGGTCGGGGCCGGGTTGGACCACCGGCCAGGTTTCCAGTGAAAGGAGCTCCAGCCGCACCGGAAGCGCACCGCTGTCCGGAACCACCCAACCCAGAACAAGGGAGTCCACTTCCTTGGCCACGGTATTCTTGGTCATCAAGGCGGTTCGCTGCTCGAACAATCCCGTTTCCGTGACTCCCAGCAAACGCGGATCCTCCTTGGCCAGGAGCCGCAGGTCTCGGACCTCTTCGACACGCACGGGCAGACGGATCTTCGTCGTGTCCAGGGGACTGGACAGACCAAGGACGATGGGGTTCGCCGCGGATAGACAGAGCAGGAAGGAAAGCATTCAAGACCTCGTAGGCTGATTTTCTCGCAGCCTTGAGTATGATAGAATCAGGCGATGAGAGAGACCGCGGAACGCCACCTCGAACTCCGGACCGACTGGAACAGCCAGGAGACCATCGACCGGCTGGAAGGCGAAGCGGAGCGCATGTACAGCCAGGGCTGGAAGTATTCGGGAGCGCACGTGGACGCGCTGCTGGAGAATGTGGTCCTCTGTTTCGAGAGGGACATCTCCCTGGCCCCCGTGGCATGGAGCCAAGGGGGCTCGAACCCCTGACCTCCTGGTTGCAAACCAGGCGCTCTACCAACTGAGCTATGACCCCTGGGTATCGAGTGGGTCCGGGTGGACTCGAACCACCGGCCTCCGCCTTATCAGAGCGGCGCTCTAACCAACTGAGCTACGAACCCTTGCGCCTTCCCGGCGAAGGAAGAGCAATAGTAGCCAAGCGGTCGGTGACTTGCAAGATCGGCCGGACGACACCCCCCGATCCCGTCAAAAACCGCGCCCCCAAACCGCCGAGCCGAGGTAGACTTGTCAAAGCCGGAGATTCGACTCGTACATCCGCGAGCCCGGCGGGAAGGAGAGCGCATGAAGTGTCGTACGCTGCGAGGTGCCGTCTTGGCCGGAGCGGTCCTGATCCTATGTGCCTGCGATGGCAAGAAGCAGGACAAGAAGGACGTGGCGATCAGCCAGGAGATGGTTCAGGCCATCGTGCAGGACAAACCGGAAGCGGTCAAGAACCTGCTGGACAACGGGGAATCCGTCGAGGCCACGCAAAACGGCCAGACCGCTTTGCACATGGCCGCCATGAACGGGAAGGTGGACATCCTCACGATCCTGATCGCCCGCGGAGCCAACGTGAACGGCCAGGACGACCAGGGGATCACGCCTCTGATGCTGGCTGCGCGCGACGGGCATGTGGACGCCGTGCAGGCCCTGATCGCCCAGGGAGCCAAGATCGAGGTCCAGGACAAGCTGGGCGAGAACGCCTTGCACATCGCGGCCTCCCATGGAATGCGGGACGTCGTGGCCGCATTGCTGGATCGCGGCGCCAACATCCGCGCGACCACCAATGCCGGACTCAATGCCCTTGTCTTCTCCCTCAACCGCGTCGCGCAACCCGGTGCGACCAAGAGCGACACCGATCTGGTGGAATTCATCAAGTCCAAGTACGGGAGCGGCGCGGACACGGTCAAACCCACCGTCCAGACCTACGACGAGCCGTCGGCGGACCAGGCCGAATCCTCCAAGAAGAAAAACAAGCCGTAGTCAAGCACCCTGCCCGCGCAGGGATCCCATCCAATGGGGGTGATTCGACTCCTGGGAGAGCAGTAGCCTCGCTCCGCCAAGCAAACCCGATCGGTGCCGAGTATGTTTCACCGGATGTCGGATGTTCTCGATCGACCTGCCGTCGTTCTCCTGTCCGGTGGACTGGATTCGGCCACCGTCCTCGCCTGCGCCGTCGCCCAGGGGTGGACCTGCCACACCATGGCCTTTCGCTACGGCCAGCGCCATGCCGTGGAGCTCCAGGCGGCCGAGAACATCTCCCGCGCCCTGGGTGCGGCGTCGCATCGGGTGTTGGACATCGGTCTTGCCTCGCTGGGCGGCTCCTCCCTCACCGGGCACGGAGAAGTCCCCAAGGGCCGTTCCGAGTTGGAGATCGGCGGGGGAATCCCGTCCACCTACGTGCCCGCCCGGAACACGGTCTTCCTGTCCCTGGGTCTGGCCCTGGCCGAGGTGCTGGGAGCCACCAGGATCTTCATCGGAGTGAACGCCGTCGACTATTCCGGCTATCCCGACTGCCGTCCCGAATTCGTCCAGGCCTTCGAGAGGCTCGCGAACCTCGCCACCCGCCTGGGGACGGAGGGGGCGGGCTTCGAGATCGTCGCCCCATTGCAGAAATTGACCAAGGCCGAGATCGTGCGCCTGGGCACCGGGTTGGGAGTGGACTACTCCCTGACCCGGTCCTGCTACGATCCCGGTCCGGACGGCAGACCCTGCCTGACTTGCGACTCCTGCCAGTTGCGACTTGCCGGATTCCGACAGGCCGGTCTCGAAGATCCTCTTCTGGCCCTTTTCGGGATCCGCTGAGACTCCCGGTGGGATACCGGGTCCAGGAGATCTTCCCGACCCTGCAGGGCGAGGGAGCCCAGGCGGGACGCAGCGCGGTTTTCCTCCGTTTTTCCGGCTGCAACCTGTGGGACGGCGATCCGCGGTCCCGCACCGGTGCCGCATGCCCCTTCTGCGACACCGATTTCGTTTCCCTTTCCGGAGACCACGCCGGCGACTACCCCGACGCGCGAAGCCTGGCCGCAGCGGTGTCCGACCGCTGGACGGGATCCGGGGGGACCCCCTACGCGGTCTGCACGGGAGGGGAACCGCTCCTCCAGTTGGACCGCCCCCTTCTGGAGGCCCTGCGGGAACGGGGCTTCGAGATCGCCGTGGAGACCAACGGCACGCGGGAGCCTCCGGGCGGGATCGACTGGGTTTGCGTGAGTCCGAAGGCGGGTGCGCGCTGGGTGCAGAAGGCCGGCGACGAATTGAAGATCGTCTGGCCCCAGGCGTTCGATCTCGAGACCCTCGAAGCGCTTCCGTTTCGCCATCTTTTCCTGCAACCCAGGGACGACCCCGACCCCGCGACGGCCGCGCGCAACCGAGCGGCGACGGTGGAGGCCTGCCGTCTCCGCCCCTCCTGGCGACTGTCGTTCCAGATCCACAAGGCCTTGGGAATCCCCTAGCCTGAACTTCCAGCGGCAAAAACGACAAAACCCCGTAGTTATCGGGGTTTT
>CAYXXL010000155.1:0-7112 GCA_964469025.1 uncultured Fibrobacteria bacterium | reverse complement strand
ATCTTCCCCTCCTGAAGAGAAATATGGCAATTCCTGGTCTATCTAAACAGTATTGTCCCTAACCCGAGTCTTCCAGGAGTTCACATGCATCGCGTCGTTTCGTCGCTCATAGGGTTGTTGCTCGCCGCCGTCGGGTCCGTTTGGGCGTTGGACGATCTTCCCCTCTACTACGACGAAGGGGACTGCACCCACACCGGAGTTTCCTTCGGGGATGCGAACGGGACCTCGGGCACGTTGACCACTGTCAGCGAAGCCTGGACACTCGGCAATGCCACACGAACTTGGACCACCATCCCCGTCACTTGCTCCGATTCGCATTCGGGAACGGACGCCGCCGAAGTCCTGGTTCCGACCGACATGCCTACAGGCAGCTACTACTACTTCTATTTGAAATGGCCCGATGACACCAAGAAGCATCTGTCTGGCTACACTCAGATCCGGTTTTGGGTAAAAAACCTTTCCGGGAAGGTCGCCACAGTCCACCTCGCCTTGCAGGATTCCACCTTCAACGAAGACGACCTCACCGGATTCACCATCCCTGCGGACACGGGCTGGCAGGAAATGGCCGTCCCCCTCTCCTCGTTCACCGGGTATTCCGGCACCATGTCCTACTACGGATTTGGGATGCGGTTCACCTATCCCGACGCAAATGCCGGATCCGCCCTGCACCTGCTTTTGGACGACATTCGAATCACCGACGGCGACCATCCCATCAGCCTTCCGGCGACCGGGGCAGGATCCATCCCCACCGGTTGGCCGAACCATTTCGTGGCCTCCCGCATGGACAACCGAGCCACAGACACGACTGCCGCGAAGTACCAGGTCGGAGACTACCGATACCAATACATCATGCCGGAAAGTCTCACCCCGAGTTGGGGAGACACTCTCTACGCCTTGCACTATGCCCAGAAAAGCGACTCGATGGGTGTGAAGAGCGCATTCGTCTGGTACAACTTGGGGAAAGTCGATCAATCAGCAGTCGCACAGAATTTGGGAAATTCGACCTACATGGCTGACTATGTCTCGCGCTACGAGACCTTCCTGCACCAGCTTGCGGTGGCGGGCCAGCCCGATTACGTCATTATCCTGGAACCCGACATGTACGGCCTTCTGTTGCAAGGAGGATACGCCCCCAACCTGTCCTGCGCCGACATCCCCGTTTCAATGGCCGCCGCCGATGCCGCGACCGGCAGCACCTACCCCGCCAACCTCTGCGGGTGGGCGCAATACATGATCTCGCGAGCGCGGGCCAAGCTCCCCAACGGCGTGATCATGGGACACATGATGAACCATTGGGGCGTCAACATTCCTTTTCAAGTGGGTCAGGGTCGCATCGAAGCGCACATCATGAGCGCGAATTCAGAGGGCGCCTTCCTCAACTCTTTTGGTGCATGGAAAGGCGATGTCGTATTCGTGGAGAAGGCAGACCGCGATGCGGGCGAGAAGGATTCCGAAAATCCCGGCCAGAAATGGTTCTGGGACAGCACCAATTACGCGAAGTATTTCACCTGGACCAAAACTCTCTCCGTTAAGACCAACCTGCGCATCGTGGGGTGGCAGGTTGCCGAGGGGAACATGGCGAACGCCAATCCTCTCCATCGCGACGAAGTTGCCCAGTACTTCCTGGACCACCCCGACCTGTGGAAAAAGGCCGGATTCATCGGGATCCTATTTGGGCCAGGGGAGCAAACATCCTGCACCAACTTCGGAGGCGATGACGATGGGGGATGGTTCCTGAGCCATTTCACCACCTACAACCAGAACCCCGCACCCCTCGACAGCGTCCTGGGCGGCGGCACCGCCATCGTTCCCAGACCAATTTCAACTGCGGCGCGCCTTTCTTTGGTACGCACGATGGATGGCCTTCGGCTGTCGGGGTGGACGGGAGTGGCGCAAGCGGCGCTGCTGGATCCGCAAGGTCGGGAAGTGGCTTCCGGAACCCTGGTTGCGGGTCGGATCCTGCACACGCCCCCCTTGCACGGGGTGTACCTGGCCGTTGTGGTGGCGGGCGGGAGCAAAACCGGAGTCGCACTGGCGGTGCCGTAAACGGGGATCTATTCTTCCGGGAGTCCCCTCTCTCGCGATTCCGGAGAACCCTCCCATGAAATTCAACCGCTCCTTCCTCCGACCCTTCGCGACCGTTGCTGCTGGCCTGCTGGCGTTGGTCGCCTGCCAGAACGCCACCGATTCCAATTCGAACCCGGACAGCCCCGTGGTCGCGACGGTCTCCTTCCCCATCGCCCTCCCCCGGATCCCCGACAGCACCGACCGGATCCTTCTGAACGACACGGTTGGCGTCCGTCCGAACTGCCCTGCCCCTGGGAGCGACAGCATCACCACCTGCACCGAATCCTTCCATGTCCCCCAACCGCTGGGAACCGACTCCGTCGCGCTGCAACTCTGGACCCTGGGAATCCAGACCTACACCCTCTATTTCAAGGAATCGGGAAGGGCCACGACACTCGATTACAGTTCTGCTTCCGTGGAAAGCCTGGACACCCTCCTGCTCTCCCGCTTTGCGCGACTACCCACCCCCCAGAAGGCCAGCTACGGAACCGGGCCATCCGCATTGGTCGCCTACTACGCGAGCCTGATCCTGGCTGCCGATCCGGCCTTCGCGGGCAAATCCATTCCGGTGGGCATGAGCCCGGATTCCGTCCGGAAGGACCTCGTGCTCCAAGGCATCGCAGCGGGCAAGACCTCAGCCCAGTTGACCGCTCTGAACGTGGGCCTGGACACGGCGTCCATCCGGTCCATCGCGGGAATCCTGGTCCAGGCGAGTCTTTTGAAGACCGCGGACACCCTGGTCTGGTTCCATCCGATCCGTGTGAGTGGTGCCTTGTCTGTTGTGGGCAGCTTGACCGCCGGGGGCGACGCTGTTGGAGTGAACGGCACCATCTCCTGGAATGCGGGCGTCGCCATCGTCCTGTCCCAACTCACGGTGCGAACTCCCCGTGGTGGTGCAGACACCACGGATTTCCAATTCCCCACCAAGCAGTTCAATCCCGGCCCCACGGACACCCTCTGGAACCTCACGGGGAACCTCACCGTGCACGCGGGAACGTCCGCCCCCCTGGGCTGGGACACATTGGTCATCTCGCTCTCCAATGCCTTCACCGCTCGGGTGCCCTTCCTCGTGGTGGCCAAGGACGTCACGCCCCCCGCATTGACCCTCGTCTCGCCCGCCCACGACACCGCAACGGTCCCCAATTCCACCTCCACCTTCGTGATCCAGGCGGTGGCGACGGATTCCGGCAGCGGGGTGGACTCCCTGAAGATCGGGATGAAGACCAGGACCACCAGCGCCTCGATCGCGGACACCTTGTGGGATACCCTCTCCTTGGTGGTGGGGGCGAATGTCGCCACCGTCCAGGCCTGGGACCACGCGGGAAATCTTTCCACCGCGACCATCACCATCACGCGGGCTCCGGCACCCGCCAACACCAAGCCGCCCAGCATCACCCATGTGAATCCGTCGCAGGATACCGAGACGGTCTCCTGGGGCACCAAGTCGGTCACGCTTTCCTGGACCATCACCGGGGACACCACCATCGCAGGGGTCACCGTGAACGGGCATCCACTGTCTGGCCACGCGGGACTTTACCAGGATACCATTGCCTTGGGAGTGGGTCAGAACGTGTTCGCCTTGGCCGCCGTGGACGCGTACGGACTTGGTGCGTACGATACGCTGCGCATCACACGACAGGGGGATACATCCCATCCTGTGATGTCTCGCGGACTCGGCACCGGCGACACGGTCCTGCTGCAGAGCCAATCCACATGGAGCCCGGTCTGGACGGTGACCGACAACGCGTTGGACTCCGTGACCATCGATGGCGTGGTGGCCGCTGCGGGGAACGGCAACACCTACTCCGCACCCGTGCCGCTTTCCGGCGACTCGCTCTGGATCACCCTGGTGGCGAAGGATTCGTCCGGCAACACCACCCGGGATTCCATCAAGGTGCGGCGGTTGGGGCCGCCCACCATCTCGCCTGCGGGGGGCACCTTGTCAGGAACCCAGACGGTCACTCCACAGATTTCTTCGAATCTGCCAGGAGCGACCCTCTCCTACTCCAACTCGGTCAATCCTTCCCTCTGGACGGTGGGAACCGCCCCGTTGGTGTCCACGAACCAGATCCTCTACGCCAAGGCGACGATGGGGAATGTCACCAGCTTCATCGATTCGGTGGTGTTCCTATACGTCCCCACCCCCACCCTGTCCGGCATCACGGCCACCCAAGCCACGGTGTCCATCGCCCCCGCAAACGCCGCCGGGATCGAAGATTCCCTGAGCACGGGAACCACTTGGAATTCCTACACGGGGTCGTTTTCCGTCACCGGGAACTGCAAAGTCTTCGCCCGGTCCCACCTGGGAGGACTCATCACCGCCGCCCAAGAAATCGACTTCGCTCTCCCTCCTACCCTGGTCCCCGCGTCCAAGGACACCGGAGTGGATTCGGTCATGGTCTCCGTTTCGGGACCGGGTGCGGACAGTGTCCAGGTCTCGCTCGACCAGCAGAAGTGGTCCACGGTTTCCAAAGCGACGCCCAGCTACCCGGTGTCCACAAACGGGACTCTGTATGGACGCAGTTGGGTGGGGAATACCGTGTCCGCATTGGATTCCGTTGCCGTGCAGATCTATCCAAGCGCTCCCCAGTTCAACGCTTCCAGTGGGATCTACCCGTTCGCCCAAACGATACGGATGACCACGATCCCCGCCGGAGCCAGCATCCACTACACCACGGACGGAAGCACTCCGACCATCCATTCGCCGCTGTATTCGGATTCGGTGGTGGTCGGCACCAGCAAAACCCTCAAGGCCATCGCAGCCAACGGCTTGGCCATCAACGGCGTGGTGGATAGCGCCACCTACCTGATCGCCGACACCAACACCTACGGCATCCCCTGGAACCGCAGCATCACCTACGGGACCCTCATGGATGCGCGCGACAGCCAGATCTACCGGACGGTGAAGATCGGCACGCAGACCTGGATGGGGCAGAATCTGAATTTCAATGTTTCGAATACCAGTTTGTGCTACAACGACTCCGCCAGCAACTGCAAGCAATTTGGCCGACTCTATTCCACTGCACTGACGGGGCCGTCCCTCTGTCCGAACGGGTGGCATGTTCCCAACGATACAGAGTGGAATCGCCTGATGAATTTTGTGGATTCTTCCACTCCGGGAACGGAATTAAAGTCGGTGACAGGGTGGGATAGTGCTGGCAATGGCATTGATTCCTATGGATTCCGAGCACTTTCTGGAGGCGACGGTGAGGTTCTAGATCCAGCAGCAGCCTCTGGCTCAGGAAAAGAAACCATGGGACTTTGGTGGAGCTCTTCGTATGACTTGGGAAATGGGCATGAATACTTCTGGGGGATGAGCTACCAGTCAGGAGCCGTTTCCCACAACACCACACGCGATTACGAGTGTTCCATCCGGTGTGTCCAGAACCCATAGGTTGGTTGGTCACCAGCTACCACGATCCATCGAGTACTCCATGCCCATTTTCGAACCATCCCGGAATAGTCCCCCATGACCGACCCTCCCATGCCCGAGGCCTGCACGCACTGCCGGGAACGGCCGTGCCGCGCGCTGCGTGATCCCGTCCTGGACGATCCCGACATCGTCCACACCACGGCGTTCCTGATGCGGTGCCCCATGGCGCTGAGCACCCCTGAGGACCTCCGGAGGGCGCTGCACCGCATGGACTCCCGTCGCATCTATCGCATGATCGAACGGTTCGGGCTGCAAGGGTCCCTTCACCAGGAAGGCAGACACAGTCTCCATGTCAACCCCGATGTGGCCTTGTCCGTTCTGCTCCAGGCGAAGCGCCGACAGGGGGGCACCTATCTGGGACACCTCCCCCACCGCGACTTCCCGCCCTTCCTGAAGCGCGCCAATCCCGACCCCTCCGCGGTCGCCCGACTGTTCGAACGGATGGGCTGGGGCACTTCCGGCAGCGCGGCCGACGCGACGTCGGTCGCTGCCACTCCGCTCCCGGCCACCTCGGCACAACCCGCCGCCCGGGACCCCGTGAAGACCTGCATCCTGTCGGTGTTCACCGATGGCACCAAAAACGACATGAAAGTCGACTTCCCCCGCGGTAGCGCCACCAACGTCGCGAAGCTCTACATGTTGTCGAAAAGCGGAATTTTCGACAACATCTACTACGACTCCCAATACATCCGCGGTGTCGGTACCGGAAGAATGTTGGACGGCACGCCGGGAAGCGCTTTTGGAATGGGCTTCCAGGATCGCGTGGACAAGGCCCTCCGGTGGATCAGCGAAGCCGCGTCCAAGCATCCCCTGGCCGAGATCGTGGTCGATCTGTTCGGTTTCAGCCGCGGCGCCGCCGAGGCAATGCAGCTCACCAATTCGCTGCACGACCCTGCGGTGCTGGCCTCGCACCGCCTGCAAGGCCGCAAGCTCTCCATCCGCTTCGTGGGCCTGTTCGATCCGGTGGCCGAGCGGGGCGTCCCCAGGGTCGACCTCGACATCGACGCCGACCTGACCATGCACGCCACACATGCCCAGACAGTGGTGAGCCTAGTGGCCGTCGGCGAGGTGCGCAGCACCTTCAGTCTGCGCAGCCTACGCATCCCTTCGTCCCTCCCACTGCTGGAATCGCCGGGCAAGGAGATGCCGGAAGGCGATCCATCCGGGCCGTACTGCAGTTTGGACTGGCCCCGCATCGCCGCCTCGCAACAACTCCCGACGCCCGACTGGCACGAGTGGCGGGTGCCCGGCGTCCACAGCGATGTGGGGGGAGGCTATTCCCCCGAGGAATGGATTCCCGATCTTCCTCCCGAGCCGCCCTTCCCGGGGGAATCCGTGGAAGACTATACCTGCCGCATGAAGGACCGGGAAATGGCGATGGGCGCGCCGCCTCGGGGTGCGACGGGGACGGAGCCCGAGCCCAAGGCCGTTGTCCAGGCCCGCTTCGCGACGATCTACGCCGAGCGAATGGAAAGCGGGCAACCGGTCGCCTACCTACATGGAATCCGGTGCCGCGACAATGCCCTGTCGCGGATATACCTCTGGATCATGAAGACCCAAGCCGAGAAGGCCGGCGTGGAGTGGAAGGAGATCGAGCAGCTTCGTCCATCAC
>CAYXXL010000154.1:0-7115 GCA_964469025.1 uncultured Fibrobacteria bacterium | reverse complement strand
CCATTCGGAGGCGGACGTCGATCGGCTGGCGGCGGATCTGGTGGAGGGGGCGGGGAAAGCCGTCGGAATGTCCATCGCGTAGATTTGGGCTCCATGTCCATCGCCCTCGCCGTCCTCCTCCTCGCGCTCTGCGTTTTCGCCGGTGCCTACTTGTCGGCCCGGATCCGCAGCCTGGAGGGGCGCCTGGAAAAGGAGAGACAAAAGACGTCCGAGTTGGAAATCGAATTCGGCCGGGCGGATGCGGAACGGATCGGCGCGATCCGGGAATTGGAGCGCTACCGGCAGGACGAGGAGCAACGCATCGTCCGGGTGCGCGCCGAGATCGAGAACCTCTCCAACCGGATCTTCGAGGAGAAGACGGGCAGGTTCAAGGAGATCGGGACCTCCGCGATCGCCGAACTGGTGGCGCCCGTGCGCGAGAACCTGGACAAGCTCCAGAAGGCCCTGGCGGAATCCGAGACCAAGGACGCCGTCCGGGAGCAGAGCCTGCGGGAGGCGCTGGAGCGGGTGGGGCAGATCAACGCCAGGCTCGGCGATCAAGCCGACGGATTGGCCAAGGCCTTGAAGGGCGACAACAAGCTGGTGGGCGACTTCGGCGAGGAGATCCTGGAGCGGCTGCTGGAATACTCGGGGTTGAAGCGGGATGCGAACTTCGTCGTGCAGGGCGAAGACCTGGGATTGAGAAGCGAGGCGGGTCGCAGGCTCCTGCCCGACGTGGTCATCTTCCTGCCCGAGAACCGCTGCCTGGTGGTGGATTCCAAGATGAGCCTGAAGTCCTGGGCCGACGCCCAGACCGACGACGAGGCCGCGAGGACCGCGGCATTGGACGATTTCCGGCGTTCCACCCGCGCCCACGTGGACGACCTGGCATCCAAGCCCTACACGGAGGCGATCCGGGCCCAGGGGAGGGTTTCCGTGGACTTCAAGTTCCTGTTCATCCCCATCGAGAGCGCCTTCCACACCGCCCTGCAACTGGACCGCGGCCTCTACCAGTACGCCTTCGACCGGAAGATCATCCTGGTCAGCCCCACCACCTTGCTGGCGGTCCTCACCACGGTGAACCACACCTGGGAGCAGTTCGAGATCGGGAAGAACGCCTTGGAAATCCGCGACCGGGCGAGCCTGCTCCTGGACAAACTGTTGGACTTCATGGGATCCATGGAGAAGGTCGGCGACCAATTGGACAAGGCCCACGGAGCCTTCGACGAGGCCCGCAACCGCCTGTCGGAAGGGCGGGGCAACCTCGTGGGTCAGGCGAGGAAGCTCCGATCGCTGGGCGTGAAGTCCGACAAGGCCTTGCCGCGGGCGCTGGAAGCCGTCTCGGTAGACGAGGACGAGGACTGACGCAAGCGAGGATCCGCTCCGTTCACGCCGGTTGCAGGTCCTCCGTCAGCCGATGGTCCGGAGCCTTCCACAGCAGGGCGACCACGGCGGCGCAGGCGAACTCTGGACCGCCACGACCAAGGCCACGCAGGCGGGCCATCCTCCGCGGTTCCAGGCCAGGCCCGACCACCCCGATGGAACGGTCGATCCGCGGGTGGGAGATTGTAATTTGGCGACCGCCATGCTTTCCAAAAAAGCCAAATACGCCTTGCAGGCTTGTCTCGCACTCGCCGGGGAGCCCACTTCGCGTCCGGTCCTGATCGCAAACCTCGCCGAAAAGGACGGGATCCCCAAGAAGTTCCTGGAGATCATCCTGCTGGAACTGCGGAACTCGGGAGCGCTTGGTTCGCGCAAGGGCAAGGGTGGAGGCTATTTCCTGGCGCGCTCGCCGCAGACCATCACCATCGGCCAGATCGTCCGGCTCATGGACGGCCCGTTGGCCCCGATTCCTTGCGTGAGCCAATCGGCGTACCAGCCCTGTTCCGACTGCCACGGCGAAGGGACCTGCGGGATCCGCATGGTGATGAAGGATGTTCGCGACGCCATTGCGGGCATCCTGGACCGCACGAGCCTGCAGGATGTCCTGGATCGGGTGGCGGCCAGCGGCACAGAGCCGCGCGATGCCATCGATTGGGTGATCTGAATTCCGCGGTTCTCGCGGCACGGTCGAATCAGAGGCTGATTCTCCACAGGAGCACCCAGACCACGCCCAGCACGATCCAGACCTTGACTTCGCGGGAGCGGTTCCCCCATTGGATCGGGCCGGTGGTCGACAAACTGCGGACCGCGCTCCAGACCAGGCCGCAGACGAGGACGATTCCGGCCACGTAGGCACCGGTCCAGTCCGGCGAGGAACTGAAGATCCGGTAGAGCACGAAATAGATCGTGAAGGCCAGTGGCAAGAGCGCCAACTGGGCGGATCTCCTCTCTCCGAAAAGGATGGGGAAGGTATGGGCTCCCATTGCCCGGTCGCCCTCGACGTCCTGGATGTCCTTGTAGAGTTCGCGGACCAGGGTGAGCGAGAAGGCGCAAACCATGAGAATCACCACCTGTCGGTTCCACCGGCCTCCCGCCATCGCCCCGAAGGCGACGGTGGCTCCGCAGATGGTGGCGATCGCGGCATTGCCGACCAGAGGCTGGAACTTGAGGTTGCGGTCGTACAGGAACAGGACCGTGGCCACGGTCACGGCCAGGATCAGCGCGTTCACGAAGGCGTAGGCGGCCAGCATCAAACCCAAGGCCAGGCACCAACCCGCCATGCGCATGGCCAGGGTCATTTCCAAGTCTCCACGGACGAGGACGCGGTCGGGCCGGTTGACGCGGTCGGCGGGCAGGTCGCAGATGTCGTTGTAGGCGTTTCCGAAGGCGGCGATGAGCATCGCCGAGATGGCGAGGAGCCAGGGCTTGTCGCGTGCGAGGCTGGCGGTGGCGGCCCATGATCCGGCCAGGCTGGTGGCACCGGCCACGGCGCAGTTGCCGAGGCGGACAAGCCGAAGGGCAGGGAAGCGGTTTCCGGTCTTCACCGGAAAAAGGTAAGCCAATACCACTCCCCTTCCGGTCAAGTGCGGACGACCCATTCGGGATGTCCATATTGTTCTACGAAATTCTGACAATTTATCTAGCCAACCCGAATGGGAAGTGATAGTTTCCTAGGCAAGAGGAGGGATGAACTGGGGTTTACCCTGGTCCGTCATCGGTCGGACAGGCTCTGGCAGCGGGGATAGAAAGCAATCGGGGAATGCAACCGCCAACCTGTTCGACCCTCCTCGGTCCATGACCCTCGGACGCCACGGGGAAATGGGTCGGGGAGTTTCGGGGGTGGGCGGTCGCGATGACCGCTCCCGGGCTCGCGTCGTCTTCCATGCGTGCGTATCTTCCGAAGTCATGTTGGGAACCATCGAGCTCGAGCGCTTCGCGGTGCGTTGCATCGTGGGGATCCACCCCTTCGAACGCGTGCAGGAGCAGGATGTCTTCCTGGACATCGCCATGGACCTGGATTTCGCTCCCGCGGCGGCGTCGGAGAACGTGCGCGACACCGTGGACTATTCGGCGCTCGCGGACGATCTCTCGTCCTTGGTGCGGGACCGGAAGTTCCAGTTGATCGAGACCCTGGCCGAGGCTTGCGCCCTGCGTGTCCTCTGCACCCATCCTCGCGTGGATCGCGTGCGCGTGGCGGTCCACAAGCCCGCGGCCGTCCCGGGAGCCGCGGACACGCTCGTGCGGGTGGAGCGCGTCCGTTGAAGACCGCGCTGATCACGGGATCCAGCGTGCGCACCGGCAGGGCCATCGGGCTTCGGTTCGCGAGCCAGGGGTGGCGGGTCGTGGTCCACGGTCGACCGGGAGGGGAGGCCCAGGCGGAGGAAGCCGCGCGCGAAGTCCGCGATGCCGGGGGCTCCGCCGTGGTCGCCCTCGCCGACGTCTCCACGGAAGAAGGTTGTCGCGAATTGTCGGAATCCGTGCCCGAGGGGAGCCTGGACGTGTTGGTCCACAACGTCGGGATCTACCGGACGGGACCTCTGGTGTCCACCACATCCGAAGACTGGTCGGCCATGCTGCGGTCGAACCTGGACGCACCTTTCCATCTGACGCGGTTCCTGGTGGAAAGGATGCCTCCGGGATCGTCCATCGTCGCCATCGGCTACGTGGGGACCGGGAAACTCGCCGGCACCCTCCGGACCGGAGCCTATTCGGTCTCCAAGACCGGGCTCCTGGTGCTGGTGCGCAGCTTGGCCTTGGAGTTGGGTCCGCGGGGCATCCGCGTCAACATGGTGTCGCCCGGGCAGCTCGAGAATTCCGTGGACCTCCCCGAAGACATTTCCCGTCGCGTCCCGCTGGGACGGGCCGGACGGGTGGAGGAGATCGCCGAGGCGGTGGCATGGCTCGCATCGGACCAGGCGTCCTACGTCACCGGGCAGGAACTCGAAGTCGCGGGGGGATTGATGCTGGGCCTGAAAGGACAATGACCGCCCTTTTGGCTCTGGCCATCGGCTTGTTCGGGACTCCTCATCCCGGGACGGCGAGGGATTCGCTGCACGGAGCGGAGAGGGTATTGTCGGTGCTCGTCCGGCCTGTGGGCAATGCCCCGCGCTCCCCGCGCTGGAGCCTCCCGGACGTGGAAGCGGAGATGAAGCGCCTGTTCCGACCTGCCGGCATCGAGTTGCGCCTGGTGGCTGGACGCCCGCTCGTGGTGGATCGCGCCCGTTGGGACCTGGACGACAACGGTCGACTGGACCTCTGGCGGGGGACTCGCCGGACATCCCCCCAGGAATCCGCCCTGCGGAAAGTCCTGCGCGACAGCGGAATGGTCTTTCCCCAGATCGCCCTCTTCCAGGACTCCGTCCGATTGGGCTGGCCCGTGGAGGGGCCGGTGCATGCCGGGGACACTCTCCTGCGGCTGGAGTCCTTCTCGATGCTGCCCTGGCGGGATCGTTCCGGGAGGGTGGTCCGCTACTCCCTGGACGGCCCCCGCGGACAACGGCGCGATCCCTTCACCGTGGAAGGCTACGCCTCCGGCGGATTCCGCATCCGCGCTTCGGGCCCACGCGGCGGGTGGCGCCGCGACCACCCGGCCACGGACCTCGTGGTGCGCCCCAACGCCGGATTTCCCCCCTTCGGATCGACGGATGGCCAAGATCCGACCTCGGCATCCGTCGTGTTCCTGGAGGCGGGGGCCATGGGAGACGCGCTCCGGTGCGCCCGCGTCATCGCCCACGAACTGGGACACGCGATGGGTCTGTCCGACACTTCCGCGCCCGACAACCTGATGTCCGCCGTGATGCACATGGACGTGGAAACGCCCACCCTCGCGCCGGGGCAGGCGGCGGCCATGGTCCGCCGCCTGGATTCGCTGCGGAACGGGAAACCAAGCTCACCCGTTCCATGAATGCAGGGTTCCCATTTCGCCCGCTCGAGCGAAATGGGAGGGTCAGGGTTCCCATTTCGCCCGCTCGAGCGAAATGGGAGGGGTCAAGGAACCTGTCCGACCTTCAGGCGCGCCATCAGCTCTTCGTGGATCCTGCCGTTGGTGGCCAGCGTCTGGAGCCCGAAGATGTCGTGGCGGTTTCCGACATAATCCGTCATGCGACCTCCGGCCTCCTCCACCAGCAGCGCCCCGGCGGCGCAGTCCCAGGGCTGGAGGAACGATTCCCAGTAGCCGTCCAGCCTGCCGCAGGCCACGTAGGCGAGATCGATCCCCGCTGTGCCCAGGCGGCGGATCCCGCGGGCGAAGGGCGCGACGGCCACGAAGGTCTCCAGGGTCCGTTTGGGATTTTCGGCGATGCTGTAGGGGAAGCCGGTGGCCAGCAGGGCGCGGTTCAGCTCCGTGGTGGCCGTGACGCGGATGGGACTCCCGTTCAGGGTGGCGCCTTCGCCGCGGGCGGCCGCGAACATCTCGTCGCGCAGCGGCTCGTACACCGCGCCGGCCACGGTGGTCCCGCGGTGGCGGACCGCGACGCACACCGCGAAGAAGGGGATTCCGTAGGCGAAGCTCACGGTGCCGTCCAAGGGATCGAACACCCAGGTCCACTCCGCGTCCGGGCGCGCGATGTTCTCCTCCTCCTCTCCGATCATGGCGTGGTCGGGGAAACGCGACGAGATCCATTCGCGCAGGAACCGCTCGGAGGCCTTGTCGGTTTCCGTCACCAGGTCGGTGGTGCGGCCCTTCTCCTGGATCTCGTGGATGCGCCCGAATCCCCCGCGCAGGATGGCGCCCGCCTCGCGGGCCGCCTGGACGACGTGTTCGATCATGAGGGTGCCAATGGTACAAAGACGACACCGGACGGGTTTCGCCGTGGTGTCGTTCCGCCCCGATCAGTTTCCCGGATCCTACCTTGCCGACTTCCATGGCCTACCCCAAGATCCGGACCGATTTCTCCCAGATCCCCTCGCCCTGCTTCGTGCTGGACCAGACCAGGCTGCGGGCGAACCTGGAGCTCCTGTCGCGCGTGCAGCGCGAGACGGGCGCGAAGATCATCTGCGCCCTGAAGGGGTTTTCCTTCTGGCGCGCCTTCCCGCAGGTCCGGGGCTACCTGCCGGGCGCCACCGCAAGCTCCCTGAACGAGGCCCTGCTCGCGAGCCGCGAGATGGGCGGCGAGCTCCACGTGTACGCTCCCGCCTACGGCGACGGGGAGATCGGAGCCATCCTCGATCTGGCCGACCACATCTCCTTCAACAGCTTCGCCCAATGGGAGAAGTTCCGGGACAAGACCCTGGCGCATCCCCGGCACCCTTCGCCGGGCATCCGGGTGAACCCGGAATACAGCCAGGTCGAGACCGACCTCTACAACCCCTGCGCGCCCTTCTCGCGGCTGGGCGTGGTGCTTTCCGAATTCCGGGAGGACCTCCTGGAGGGCGTAGAAGGACTGCACGTCCACGCCCTGTGCGAACAGAATTCCGACGCCTTCGAGGGACTCATCGCGGCCTTCGAAGACAAGTTTGGACGCTTCCTGTCGCGCATGAAGTGGGTCAACTTCGGCGGGGGC
Source organism: uncultured Fibrobacteria bacterium (assembly GCA_964469025.1). GTDB lineage: Bacteria > Fibrobacterota > Fibrobacteria > UBA5070 > UBA5070 > UBA5070. The sequence continues at coordinate 252 of CAYXXL010000154.1, read as the reverse complement.
CACCACATCACCCGCGAGGACTACGACGTGGGTCGGTTGGTGCGTGTCCTCCGTGATTTCCGGTCCCGCCATCCGCATCTGGAGGTGGTCCTGGAGCCCGGTGAAGCCGTGGGCTGGCGCACCGGGGAGCTTGTGGCGACAGTCCTGGACGTGGTCAAGAACGGAATGGATCTCGCCATCCTGGATGTCTCCGTGAGCGCCCACATGCCGGATTGCCTGGAGATGCCCTACCGTCCCGACATCCTCGGAGCG
>CAYXXL010000153.1:0-7116 GCA_964469025.1 uncultured Fibrobacteria bacterium | reverse complement strand
GGCAGATCCTGGGCGGCGGCGGTCCCCAGAAGCAGTGAAAGGAACCAAGTTGCTGCGTGGCGAGACGACATGAGCGCCTTTCTCGAATATGCAATGGCCGACTTGTTGGCGATGTCGGCGGAAAGAGGCGCCTAATCTAGATTACGCCATTACCCATGTCGGATATCTTGGCCACAACCGAAGTCGCAGCGGATCCATCCTGCGACCCGTCCCCGGTCGGTCCCTTCGTCCAGCCCCTCCTGGAGCCAGCCGAGGAGGAACTGCACTTGGAGGATCCCTCCATCCCGAGGCCCGACGACGAATTCCTGTTGGAGGCCGTCCTCTTCGCCTCCACCGAACTCGTGACGCTCCGGCACCTGCGCGAACTCGTCGACGCGGCCCTGTCGCAGACCCGGGTCCAAAAACTGGTGGGGTCCATCAATTCCCGTCTTCGTTCCGGCAACCATCCCTTCGAAGTGACCATGGCGGCGGGCGGATGGCGACTGCGCACGCGGGCCGACTACCATCCATGGCTGCGCGGCCTGTTCAAGGACGTCCAGAATCGCCGGCTCTCGCAGGCGGTGTTGGAAACCTTGGCCGTCGTGGCCTACAAGCAGCCCATCACCAAGGCCGAGATCGAAGCGGTTCGGGGCGTGAGCGCCGACGGCGCCTTGAAGAAACTCCTGGAAAAGCGGTTGGTGACGGTTTCCGGGCGCACCGACACGCCGGGAAGGCCGCTCACCTACGGGACCACCCGCGAATTCCTGGAATATTTCGGGATCAGCCGGATTCCCGACGACCTGCCACGCCTCGCGGAATTCGAGGAATTGGTCCAGTCCAGGGCGCTGCTTCCCCAGGTGGCGCCCGGCGGACTCCTCCTGCAAGCCGACCAGATCGACGAATGAATCCGGATGCCGGGCCGGGGATTTGGAAGGGGTGCCCCTTCGCGCCGGGGCAAAAGCCTCTGCGCTCCTAGTTCGACGGCCAGAGCCTCCCCAACGACGGGAGGTCCAAGGAAGCCGCGACCATCACCCACGCCTCCACGATTTCCGTCAGGGCTCCGAGCGTCCCGCCGGTCATCCCCCCCAACAGCGTGCGGATCCGGATGGTGAGCGCGACGAACAGAACGATCCATCCGACGATCGCGACCAGGGCGCGTTCGGGACCCAATTGCCAAAGCAAGGGAAGCGGCGCCAGGGCAGCGACGATCCGCATCCAGACGCGGCTTGGGCCGAACGCCGTCACCGCGATGCCCTCGCTCTTCGCGTAGGGCGAGACGCAGGTGGCCAGCACCTGCGTGCATCTTCCCAGGAGCGGCGCGCAGAAAAGCGCAGCTGCGGCCCTTTCCATGGGCAGGTTGTCCAGCGCCACCACCTTGGTGGCCAAAAGCGAAAACACCGCCGTCATCCCCAGCGGCCCGATGTGGGGAGTGGACAGGATCTCGTGCATGTGGGTGCGGGAACGCCAGGAAAGAAGGGCTTCCGAAGTGTTCGCCAGACCGTCGATGTGCATGCCGCCGGTGATCCATGTCCAGGCCAGGACCGTGGCGAGCGCAGCCACCGAACGTGGAGCGATCTGGAAGCTTCCCCACCAGACCAGGCAAAGGAAGCCCCCGATGAACAAACCGACAACGGGAAACCAAAGCACGGCCCGCCCCAACTCGAACTGCCTCTTGCGGGGTGGCCGCAGGATGGTGAGGTAGGCCAGTGCGGTGGGAAGGCTCATCCCTTTCTCAGAGCCTCCACGGCCTGCTTGATGCGCTCGGCCTCCGACTTGCGGCAAACCAGCGTGGCATCGGGCGTGACGACCACGATCAGATCGTCCACTCCGATGCACACCACCTTGTGGCCGGGGCGTTCGGACACCACGATGTTCCGTGATGCGTCTATCGGGAGCAGATCGGTCTGGGTCCAATTTCCCGCCTCGTCGCGAGGTAGGACCTGTTCCAGGGCGACCCAGCCGCCCACGTCGTTCCACTCGAAATCGGCCACGGCACACCGGACGTCCGATGCGTTTTCCATGACCCCGAAGTCGATGCTCACCTTGGGGAGAGGCTCGAAGGCCTGGCGCAAGGCTTCTTCGAAGCCTGGAGTCCCCCATGCCTGGGCGGCCTTGGCCATGGCGGCGTGGTGCTTCGGGAGTTGGGCGAGAAGCTCCCTTTGGATGTCCGAGGTGCGCCAGACGAACATCCCGGAATTCCAAAGATGGCGTCCGGAAGCCAGGAACGCCTGGGCAGTGGGCAGGTCGGGCTTTTCCCGGAAAGCGACCAGTTTGTGGAAGGAGGCGCCACGGCGTTCCCCGAGCTTTTCACCCACCTCCATGTACCCGTAACCGGTGGCCGCGCTGCGCGGATGGATCCCGAAGGTGTAAAGACCGCCTTCGGCGAACGCGGTTTCCGCGGTTGCGAACAGCACCTCGCGAAAGCGCTCCGGTGGCTCGATGGTGTGGTCGGCGGCCAGGATGGCGAGAACCGCTCCCGGCCATTTCCTCTCCACCAACGCAGCTGCCAAGGCCACGGCTCCCGAAGTGTCTCGAGGCATGGGCTCGCCGATGATGTTTTCCGGAGGAAGATCCGGAAGCTGCTCCCGGGCCAACCCGGCGAAGCGGGCGTTGGTGAGCACGAGGATGCGTTGGGGAGCGATGCCCTCCAGACGGTCCCGCGTGAGCTGCAACATGGTGCGTGAACCGGTGAGATTCAGGAACTGTTTGGGCCGTTCTTCCCGACTCATGGGCCAAAAGCGGGTACCCGAACCTCCCGCCATGATGGCGACCACCAGATTTTGTGCGGATTCCACGCGAACATTCCTTTTGGGAGGAGCGATTGGGAAGCATTCCAATGTACTCACCACCTTCGGGGAATGGGCGATTCCGCGGTCGCCTTCGGTACCCCCGACCACCGTTCTGGATTGGCGGGGAAACCCGCTCCCGCCGGAACCGAACCACCCGATTTTTTGCCGCATATGATCTATGTTCGGCCAATCGACTGGCATTTGCCCGCATTGGCTCCGAAATTGATTCCTTCTCCCACAAACCGGGCCGGGTGGCTCGGCCGACCAGCGAAGGAACCTCCCATGATTTCCACCATCCTCTCCTGCCTCCTGCCCCTCGCCTCGGGCATCGATGCGGACTTCTCCGTGAATGTCAAGGTGGCACCGGGAGTCAGCATCAACCTGCACTCCCCCGGCTACTACGACCAACGGGAAAGGGATCGCCAAGCGAGACTGGAGCAGATCCAGGCGGATCGGGAGGACGAGCGCAGGCGCGAAGCCGCCTTGGATCGGGAGAAGCCTCGCGAACAAGGCGGAGTGTACCTGTGGCGCGACACCCCCGAGTCCCGCGAACGCCAGCGCGAGGAACTCCGAGAAGAAGAACGCCGCAACGAAGAGGCGCGCATCGCCCAGGAGCGACTCTTGCGGGAGGAAGACGCGCGCGACGAGCAGGAACGGCAATGGGCCTTGCAGCACGAGCGCGAAGACCGGCTTCGGGCGCGGGGCCAGCGCGAGGAAGACCAGCGATTCCAGAGAGAGGACAATCTTCCCCGCGAGGAAGAGAACCACGGCGTGACACGCTCCATCGACGAATGATGCGCCTCCCGATTAGGTACCTTGGGACCTGACTCCGGGATCGCTCCGTCTCCGGTGTCGGAGTGATTCGGGGGTGTGTTCCATTCGATCGATCCGCCGTAATGCTTGCGCGCTTGCCCTGTTCTCGTCGTTTCCGGCGCATCTCGTCCTGGCCATGTCGCTCCGCGGTGTCACGGAGTACAGACGCGGGGATTTCCAGCACGCCAGTTCGGATCTCCAAGCGGAAGCGGAGCGGGGCAATGCCGAAGCGCAGGCCTATTTGGGCTTCATGTTCGACCTCGGGCAATACGTGGGTCAGGACTTCGCACAGGCCGTGATCTGGTTGCGTCGCGGAGCCGAGCAGGGAAACGCCCTGGCCCAGACCGGATTGGGTCAGATGTACCAGTCCGGACAGGGGGTGCCCCAGGATTACGGGACCGCCGCGCATTGGTTCCGGAAGGCGGCGGAGCAGGGGGACGCCCACGCGCAGTTCCAATTGGGGGAGATGTTCAGCGTGGGCGATGGCGTTTCCCTGGATCGTCGGGAGGCGGCCAAGTGGTACCTGCGAAGCGCGGCACAGGGAAACGACCTCGCCGAGCTCCGGTTGGGGTGGATCTACGACATCGGCATCGGGGTGGACCCGGACCCTCCCGAAGCGGCCAAGTGGTACCGCCTGAGCGCCAAGGGGAACAACGCCCAGGCGCAGTGCCGACTCGGACGGATGCTCGAGGAGGGGCGGGGTCTGCCCCGCGACCTGCATGCGGCCATCTCGTGGTATCGTCGCGCCGCTGACCAGGGGAACACGGAGGCCCTTTGGCGCCTGGGAACCATGTACAGGGACGGCGACGGCGTCCCCGAGGACAGATCGGTGGCCATCGCGCTGTATCGGTTGTCCGCGGGGATGGACCAGGAGGGCCATGGCTGGGCCCGTCCCCTGATGGACACGCTGTTCCGGCACCTGACCATGCCCGAATTCGACGCTGGACAAAATCTGGTCAACCGCATCGCGCGGGGAGGAGCCCCTCTCACCGCCATGGTGGACGCCTTCGAGTTCCACCAGGCCCTGGATTCCACGGTGTTCCCGGTCTACCGCAACCCCTGCGATTTCCTGGGATTCCCCTGAGGGACCCTGAGCCGCGGGACTCTCAGAGCAGCAGGAGCGTCGGATTCTCCAAGAGGTTCTTGACAGCCACCAGGTACCTGGCGCCATCCGACCCATCCACCGCGCGGTGGTCGCCGGAGAGCGTGAGGGCCAGGACGTTTCCCGCCACGATCGCGCCCTGCGCGTCGACGACGGGCTTCTTCAGGATCGCGCCCACGGCCAGGATCACCGCCTGGGGTGGATTGACGATCGCCTGGAAATGGCTCACCCCGAACATTCCGAGGTTGGTGACCGTCAGGGTCCCGCCGGTGAATTCCTCCGGCTTGAGCCCCTTCTCCTTGGCGCGTCTTCCCAGCTCCTTGGCCTCGGCGGCCAACTGCCGGAGCGGCTTGATGTCGGCGTCCCGGATGGTGGGGGTGATGAGGCCGGTGGGAAGCGACACCGCGAAGGCCAAGTGCACCGCGGCGAACCTCGTGATGGCTTCGTCGCCCCAGGCGCTGTTGACCTCGGGAACCTCCACGGCCCCCAAGGCGGCAGCCTTCAGGACCAGATCGTTGACGGAAATCTTCAGGGAATCCCCCACGGCGGCCAGGCCCTTGTTCAATCCCTCGCGGAAGGCCATGAGCGGGCCGGCGTCCAGTTCGATGGTGGTGTAGAAATGGGGGACGGTCGCCTTGCTCTCCGCCAGCCTGCGCGCGATGGTCTTGCGCATCCCGGTGAGAGGGATCCTTTCGTCGGCGCCGCGCGGCACGGAAACCGACATCTGCGAAAGGCCGCCCTCGACGGGTGCCAACGGGGCGCGGCGACCCTTGCCGTCCAGGGCATCCTGGATGTCCTGGGCCACGATGCGGTCCCCGGGTCCAGTGCCCTTGACCTGGTACAGCGAGATCCCCTTCTCGGCGGCGAGCTTGCGCGCGAGCGGAGAGGCGCGAAGTCTGGAGCCCAGTTCACCTTCTCCGCGAGCCGGATCCGTGCCCTGGCCCTCGATCACGGCACCCCGGGCGGCGTTCCTGAACTCGGTGGCCACGACGGGTTGGGCGGGGGTGGTCGGAGCGGATGGCTCCGAAGGACCCGGCGCAGGAGCGCGCTTTTCATGGTGCGTCCTCTCCGCGGTCTCGGCCTTGACGATGGCGGCCTGGACGGACGTGTCCGTGGCGGCCTGGGCAAGCAGCGACGAGATGTCCTCGCCGGGCTTTCCCACGATGCAGATGGGCCCACCCACCGGCACCACGCCGCCCGCGGCCACGGTCTGCCTGAGGATCACCCCCTCCTCGAAGCATTCGACCTCCTGGGTGGCCTTGTCGGTCTCGATCTCGGCGACCAGGTCGCCGTTCTTCACCCTGTCGCCCTCCTTCTTGAGCCACTTGGTGAGGGTTCCCTCCGTCATGGAGTCGGACATCCGGGGCATCAGGATCGCGTTGGCCATCAGCCGATCACCTCTTTTACGGCCTCGATGATCCGGGCCACGTTGGGGATGCAGTCGTCCTCCAGCGCACTGGAGAACGGCATGGGGGCTTCCACCGAGGTCACCCGCAAGATGGGCGCGTCCAGGTGGTCGAAGCAGGCGCGTTGAACCTCCGCGGCCACTTGGGAACTGACGCCGCAAAAGGGCTTGGTCTCGTCCACGCACACCAGTTTGTGGGTCTTGCGAACGCTGGCGAAGACCGTGGGCCAATCCAGCGGTTTGATGGAGCGCAGGTCGATGATCTCGGCCCTTATCCCCATCTTCAGGAGCTCCTGGTTGGCTTCCAGGACGGTCCAGGCGGACCTCCCGTGGGTGACGATGGTCAGGTCCACCCCGTCCTGCAGGATGTTGGCCTTGCCGATGGGAGTGAGGTACTCACCGTCGGGAACTTCCGATTCGCGCCCGTAGAGGGCTTCGTTCTCGATCACAAGCACGGGGTTGTCGTCCCGGATCGCCGACTTCAACAGGCCTTTGGCGTCGGCGGCGAACGCGGGCACGACCACCTTCAAGCCGGGAAACGTCGCGTAGATGTTCTCCGGGGCGTGGCTGTGGGTGGCCCCGATCTGGTGCCCGCCACCGGAGTTTCCGCGAAAGACGATCGGGATCTTCACCTGCCCCCCGGACATGTACCGGATCTGGGCGGCGTTGTTCACGATCTGGTCGAAGGCGACGAAGGAGAAGGAGAACGTCATGAATTCTGCGATGGGCCGCAGACCGTACATCGCGGCCCCGATGCACAGGCCCGAGAAGCCCGCCTCCGAGATGGGGGAGTCGATGACGCGATCCGGCCCGAAGCGATCGAGCAGGCCCTTCGAGCACTTGTAGGCCCCGTTGTACTGGGCGACCTCCTCGCCGGTGAGGAACACGCGGCTGTCGCGCTCCATCTCCTCGGCCATGGCGTCCCTCACGGCGTCCCTGTATGCGATCTTGGCCACTTCGCTCTCCTCAGGCGTAGATGTCGGTGTAGATCTCGGACAACTGGGGGAACGGGGAGGCCAGGGCCCACT
>CAYXXL010000152.1:0-7122 GCA_964469025.1 uncultured Fibrobacteria bacterium | reverse complement strand
GAGAAGGATCTCCAGGAAGGGGCCGCGGTCAAGCTGGGACACGTCCTGTATTCCCTTCCCCAACCGCAGTTGACGAGGGCGCTGGACCTCTACAGCCAAGTTCCGTCAAGCTCCTCCTACTACGACGAGGCCCAACTGGCCGCGGCGTGGTGCTTCGTGCGCAACGCCGGAGCCAATCCCAAGTTCTGGGACGACGCGAACAAGCACATCGACAACATCCCCGAGACCTCCATCCTGTATCCCGAGGGTTACCTGGTCAAGGGATACAGCCAGCTTTCCCGCAAGGATTGCGGGACCGCCGTGAAGAGCTTTCAGCAGGTTCTCCAGATCCTGGGGAAGAATTTCCTGACGGACTCGGAAATCAAGAAGAGGAACGACGACTACACGACGGCGACGGCGGACCTGCCCGACGTATCGGAGAAGGTCTACCAGCTTTCCCTGCAACTTCCGTCGGAGCGGATCCTGGACAAGCGCGCCGCGGTCCAGCCCGAGGTGGACAAGATCCAGGCCGCGCAGGAGGAATACTTCAAATTCCAGGACATCCTGACGAAGCAGAAGAAATTCGTCAACGACAAGGCCCGCCTCGAGAAGGACGCGACCTATGCCCTGGCCACCGCCAAGAACTGTTTGGACAAGTCCGGAACGAGCGGGCCGTCCTTCTGATGGCAACGCGGAGCTTGCCTCGTTCTTGGGATTCCACTCAAAATTTCTAGATGAACGGCACCATGAACGCACGGACTTTGCGCACGGCGACCCTCCTCACGGCGATGGCGGCATTGGCGGCCCAAGCTGCGGAGAAATCCAGGAATCCGGATTGCATCGCGCTGGATCAGGCCCAGGCCCAGAAGGGCCAACTGATGGAACAGGCCAACAAGCTGAACGATCAGGGGCTCGCGAAAAAGCAGCAGTGCGAGACCATGTCCGGATCCAGCCAGGACCAGTGCCTAGCCGAATTGAAGCCGCTTCGCGCGCAGGTAGTCGCGCTCCAGAACAAGATGAAGCCGATTCAGGACGACATCGACAAGGACAAGGCTCTCTGCCCCGAGACGGCAGGCGAGGTTCTCAAGACCTTGGCCCTGTACGAACAAGTCGCGAAGGAATCCTGCATCCAGGGATCCAAAGGGGATCCGAAGCGCTGCGAGGACGCGCTGTTCAACATCGCCGACATAAACTACCAGATCGACGAACGCAACAACTTGGCGACCCGGGAGAAGTACGAGCGCCAGTACGACGCCTGGACCGGGAACGACAAACGGGGTCCTGAGCCGAAGATCGTTCAACCATCCTACGCCAGGGCCCTCGCCGCCCACAAGCGCTACCTGAAGGATCTTCCGGACGGGAGTCGGCGAGACGTCATCCTGTACCGCACAGCGTTCATCTACGACCTGCTGGGGCAGTCCACCGACGCCTTTCCGCTCCTGATGGAGATCTCCACCAGGTTCCCGAATTCCAGGCAGATCGGACCCACCAACCTCCGGTTGGGCGAGTTCTACTTCGTGGACAAGAAATTCGACTCCGCCATCAGCTACTACCAGAAAGTCGACCCCAACAGTCCGGTGAACGAAAGCGTTCTCGGGTTGGCCTTGTACCACAAGGCGGAAGCCCTGTATGACAAGGCGCGGTACCAACTGGCGCTCGAAGCGTTCTTCGACTACATCGAAAGGAGCGATCGCGGACAGATCCGCGGAGACCTCCGGTCCGAGGCGATCCTGTACATGGGATCGTGCTTCGCGGAGTTCCCAGATTCCTACAAGGACGCCGAAAAGTTCTTCAACAAGGCCGGTGGGCGCAAATACGAGGATACCCTGTTCTACGAGCTGGCTTCCAAGCACGCGGATCGCGACCAGTACGAACAGGCCATCGCCTCCCTCGAATATTTCCTGAAGACCTACCCGGATTACTACAAGGCACCCCTGGCCCAGATCAAGTTGGTCGAGGTCTGGGACAAGCGGAAGAAGATAGAGGAAGCCCAGGAGGCGCGCGAGCAGCTCATCGACAAGTTCGGTCCTTCGAGCCCCTGGTGGAGCAAGCCACGGAACATCGACAAGAAGGAATTGGAGCAGATTCAATCGCGGATCCGCGATGTGATGCTCGAGGTCGCCATCCAGTTGCACTTCCCTGGCAAGGATCGCAAGGACACGGTGATGGTCAAGAAGGCGATCGTCGCCTACCAGAGGTTCATCGACCAGTACGGTGCCCAGGGAGATTGGCCAGTCTATCGGGCCAAGATCTACATGGCGGATGCGCTTTCCTGGGTCGGTCGGCACGAGGAGTCCGCGGACCTCTACCTGTGGGCATCGGGCGAGAATGTTTCCGACCCGAGGAAATACCGCGAACCCACGCTTGCCGAACGGAAGTTGACCCAGCCGGTGGATGCGGGCTACAACGCGGTGGTGGAACTCCAGATGGCGGCTTCCGACGAAGTGGTCAAGCACAACGGCGACAAGGTGGCCGCCTACAACGCACCCATCACCAAGCGTTACATCGCATCGGTGCAGAGCTACTTGTCCAAGTTCCCGAAGGCAGCCGATGCTTCCGATTTGACCTACAACCTTTTCCTTTTCCAGGTGAATGGACAGGACTGGAACAATGCCGTCCCCACCGGCAAGGATTTGCTGCGGTCCTTCCCGACCTACAAATTCGCCACGGATGCACGGGCCAGACTCGCCTATGCGTACACCCAGTTGGGACAATATCCGGAAGCGGAAAAAGAGTACAGGGGCGTGATCGCCGCATTGCCCAAGGGCGACACCCTCGCCTCGGCGATGACGGCAAACGTCGGCGAAGTGATCTGGCGGATGGCGGAGGCAGCAGGGAAGTCCGGAAACACCGACTCGGCCGTCTACAATTTCCGGCGACTATCCAAGGACTTCCCCTCGTTGCCCATCGCGGATTCCGCCGCCTTCCGAGCCGCCGTCGCCTACGAGACCGCCAAGCGCTACAAGGATGCGGCGCACGAGTACCTGAATTTCCAGGTCCAGTTCCCCAAGTCGACCCTGGCGATACCGGCGCTCATCGCCGCCGCGGAAAACTTCAGGAATGCGCATGATACGACGGATGCCATCAACGTCCTGGTGAACACCATCTATCAGAAGTACCCAGCGGATTCCGCCGCTTTCCGGGGGATCGACCAGGCCGCCTCCCTCTACGATTCTTCGGGACGCTACGCCGACAAGGCCAAGACGCTGGAGATCTACTTCACGCGGTATCCGAAGAACGAGCAGACTCCGGCCTATCTCTACACGGCTGGCCTGACCTACGAGAAGGCAAAGTTGTGGGGCGAAGCCGTTCGTGTCTACAATCTCGTCATCGCCCAGTACCCGAAGCACCAGTACGCGCCCGAAGCGGCCTTCTCCGTGCCCATCATCGAGGAGAAACAGGGCAACAAGCAGAAGATGGCCGAAGCCTACGAACGGTTCGCGACGGAGTATCCAAACGACAAGTCCAAGGTGGCGAAGGCATACCTGCGCGCCGCGACCTACTACTACGAGCAGAAGAATTTCGAAAAGGCGGACGAGCTTTACGCCAAACTGACGGACTTCTACAAGGAAGGACAGAACGCCGTGCAGATCGACGCGTCCATCCCTGCCGAGGCCTACTACAAGATGGGTTCCATCCGGACGGATTCCGCAAACACCATCCGGATCGGTGGAACCACGGACATCAAGAAGATCGCCGAACAGGTCAAGGCACGAGAGGACGCCTACAAGGCCGCAACGGCGTTCTTCGACCAGTCCATCAAGCTCTTGATCGAAGAATGGACCCTGAAGTCCGCCACGCAGGAAGCGGAGAACCAGAACAAGCTCCTGGCGGATGCGCGCCGGATCGACCCACCTTCCGGCTCGAGTCTCAAGGCGATCCAGGAAAGGATCCTTTTCCGGGTCGGCTGGGGGAAGGGGATCATCCCAGTGCTCGCCACCAAGACGGAAAAGGAATACGAATCCTTCTTGGCGCTCACGAACAAGGCGGGTATCCACAACGATACGACCAAGATGGCCGCTCAATCCTTGCTGGGGACCTACTACATCGAAGGCCAGGCTTTCGAGAGCATCGGATCTGCCATCATGGAAGAACCCTGTCCGTCCAAGGCGAAGGCGGGCTCCGACCAGTACAACGAGGAATGCGAGTACCACAAGGCCCAGAAGGAAGACAACGAGATTTCCTTCCAGAAACTTGCGGTCGACAAGGCATACGACCCCGGCGTCGGAAAAGCGACGGACCTGGGAATCGTCGGGCCGATCCTCGATTCGATCCGTGCACGCATCAAGGCGATCAAGCCCGATGACGCCACGCTCCAGACCCAGGTGGTGGAAAAGAAGGTCGAGGTCCAGACCCAGCCGAAGGTGGACGAGGAGCTGGAACGCGCGCTGGAGCGGATCAAGGAAATCGCCGAAGGCAGCATGAGCGTGGACGAAAAGGTTCGGGCACTCAAGGCGATCGCCATCGAAGGTCAGCGCACGGAACAGGATTTGATCACGGAAATCCAAGACCTCCAGAAGAGGAAGAACTGACATGCTGAAGCGCTTCAGGATCGCCGGATTCCTCTTGGCGGCGACACTCGTCGGGGCCGCCACGATCGTGACCACGCGGTCTGCTGCAAAGGTCTATCCGAACCCCATCCGACGGGTTTTCGAGCAGCCGATCTTCGTTCTGGAAAAGGGTGAGGTGGTCGAAGTCCTGCAATGGGGCAAGCCGCTGACCCAGATCCGCAATCGCAGGGGACGTGTGGGGTATGTCGACATCGACCTTCTCGACTCGCTGCGGAGGCCCCCTATCCTTCGCTTGATGATCGATTCCACTTCGAACGGTCCGGTGGGTGGTGTGTCCCCGCTGCCGGCAAAGAGCCGACAACAAGCGAAGGTTGAACACAAGGCGGCGACTATGCCGGATTCGGCGAAGCAATTGCCGGAAAAACCGGTTGATTTTCAAGGGGACTCCACCCATATTACGCCACGATCTACCGTGGACACGACGAAACACTGACGTCGCTCCGCGATAACAATCGGCTTCAGGGAAGGGTCTCCTGGCCGACTACAAGTCCAAGAACCACAGATCAGAGGGATTTTCCATGCAAGGGTTGGCTTCATTCTACATCGAAGGCGGCTTCATGATGTTCGTCACGCTCTTCGTGGGCTTGGTGGGCGTGGCCATCGCGATCGATCGCGCTTGGCGGTTCTACGGGGATTATTCGTTCGACAGCAAGATCTTCCTCAAGAAGGTCCGGGCACTTCTCGTGGAGGATCGGGTGGACGACGCGCTCCGCCTGTGCGCGAACCAGAAAAAGGGCCTGATTCCCGCCGTGGTCAAGGCCGCGGTGGAGCGCTACGGCTGCGACGAGGCACTCGTGCAGCAGAACGTCGAAGCGGCCTACCTGACGGTGGTGCCCAAGATCACGATTCGCCTGCCTTTCCTTTCCCTCATCGCCAACATTTCGGTTCTGTTCGGATTGGTCGGAACGGTTTGGGGAATGATCCACATGTTCTCGGGACTGGGCAACGTGGATGCCGCCACCAAGCAGACCGTCATGGCTTCCGGTATCGCCGAAGCGCTGCACAACACCTTCCAAGGATTGTTCATCGCGGTGATCATGATGGTTGTGCACTCGTTCCTGTCCGCGAAAGCGGCAAGGCTGATCGAGGAAATCGACCATGCCTCGTCGGAAGCCTTGGATTGGGTCACGCTCAAGGCCTTCGGCAAGCTCCACGAGAACGCCAAGTAATTCTCATCGCCACCTTGGTTCCGAAAGGGACGCACTGCGTCCCGATCGGCAGATCCTGCAATCGCCTCAAATTCCGGTCGGAGCCTGTCCATGTCTCGTAGGAAGAAGAATCCACTCGATACTGAAGAAGAGGAGCTGAACCTGACTCCTTTCTTGGACGTGATGATCACGTTGATCCCGTTTCTGATGCTTTGCGCGAGTTTCTTCACCGTGGTGGTGCTGGAGGCGAAGCTGCCGACGCCCATCCCGCCGGAAAAGATGCAGGACGTGAAGATTCCTCCGCCATTCGATCTCGTGGTCCAGGTACCCAAGGACTCCATCAAGATCTTCGTGAACAGCAAGGACCCACTTGGACCCCCGCAGTACGCGGTGGATGCCAAGGACCGCCTTGACTCGTCCTCCTATTCCGACGACGAACTCAAGATGTTCCACCAGATCCTCGTGAACATAAAGATCAAGTACCCGACCGAAGAACGAATGGCCCTGGATGTGATACCTTCGTTGCCGTTGGAGAAAATGTCCGAGATCCTCGACCAGTCCAGAACCTTCCAATCCACGGATTCGGCGATCAACCTGAATCCCCAGTTCAAGCAGGAAATGAAGCTGTTTCCCGGACTGGCCATGAAGGGAGTGTACGTGCCATGAGTGCAGGCAGTGGAGCCCAGGTCAGCGCGTCGAAGTTCGGACGAGGTGGAGCTCCTTCCCAGAAGGAGATCGTGCTCAACCTGACTCCCATGATCGATCTGATGACGATCCTGGTGGTGTATCTGGTGATGAGCTTCTCCGCGGATCCGGCCATCCTGGCCAACGCGAAGGACATAGAACTCTCGCCCGTCAAGGTCACGACCGAAAAGCCGAAAACCATATCGGTGATTTCCCTGTCGAAGGACCAATTGCTGCTGGACGGAAAGCCGATCTGTCCGGTCATCGTCAATCCCAAGGATGGCTTTCCGGACTTTCCGGATTCGGTTTGGTCCGGATTCTTCATTTCGCCCTTGAAGGATGCTCTCGACAAGGTCAAGGAGAATGCCGAGGCCATCGCGAAGATCGATCCATCCAAGCCATTCTCGGGGGAGATCCTTCTGGATGCGGATCGACGCCTTCCCTTCGCCACGTTGAAGCCCGTTCTTCGCTCGGCTGGCAATGCTGGATTCAGACAAATCAAGATCGCCGCCAAGGGCATAAACTGAGGTATTCGACATGATCCACCACTGGAAAGTCGTCCTCCTTCAAAACAACCGGGTCTCGCGCGAGTGGAGCCTGTGGGCGACCAGCCTGAAGATCGGGGCCCATCCCAAAAGTTCCATCGTTCTTCCCCCGCCGTTTCCGGAAAAGCTTGTGCTGATCGAAGGAAATGGAACTTGGGCTAGTCTGAAGGAAGATGGGACAGTCTCCAACGGGGT
>CAYXXL010000151.1:0-7155 GCA_964469025.1 uncultured Fibrobacteria bacterium | reverse complement strand
CCTTGCGCTGGCACGAATTCGAGGAACGGATGCCCGCGACCCTCTACGTGTCGGCCACTCCGGGCAAGTGGGAGATGGCGAAGACGGGCGGAGAGATCGTGGAGCTGGTGGTCCCACCCACCGGACTGGTGGATCCCGTCATCGAGGTGCGGCCGGTGACCGGGCAGATCGACGACCTGCTGGAGGAGATCCGCCTGCGCCACGAACGCAAGGAGCGCGTGCTGGTGACCACCCTCACCAAGCGCATGGCGGAGGACCTCACCGACTACCTGCAGAAAGCGGGAGTCGCCGTGCGCTACATGCACTCTGAGGTGCAGACGATGGATCGGTCCGAACTGATCCGGGGGCTGCGTTCCGGCGAGTTCGACGTGCTGGTGGGCATCAACCTCCTGCGCGAGGGGTTGGACCTTCCCGAAGTCTCGTTGGTGGCGGTGCTGGACGCCGACAAGGAAGGGTTCCTCAGAAGCACCACCTCGCTGATCCAGACCAGCGGCCGCGCCAGCCGCAACCTGAACGGCAAGGTGATCTTCTACGCCGACCGCATCACCGATTCCATGCGCGCCTGCATGGACGAGACCGCCCGGCGCCGCGAGGTGCAGACGGCCTACAACGAGGCCCACGGAATCGTCCCCACCCAGATCAACCGCAAGATCCACGAAAGGCTCGCGCTCGCGCCCGACCCCGTGGACGAACTGTTGGAAGGCCGGGAGCCGACCTCCCCCCGAGGTCGCGGCGGAAAGCCGGGCAAGATGGGCAAATCCTCGACGAAGGCGATGGTCCACGCCGTGGGTGGTCGCGACGGCGACGCCTGGGACGACGCGAGGGAATTGGAGAAGCGCATGCGCCAGGCCGCGGTGGACCTCGATTTCGAGCGCGCCGCCAGGCTCCGCGACCGGGTGCGGGAACTGCAGGGAGGGTAACATCCCCGAAAGGGTATCTTTGTCGCCTCCGATGGATCAGGTCCTCGATCTTCTCGGCGGCCTTCCGCGCGTCGCGCTTTCGCCTTCCCACCTGCTGAACGGGGAGGTGACGACTCCCTATGGACAGGACCCGTCTCCCGAGGGGGTGGAGGCCGCTTGGCGCGACCTCGCGGGCGACAGCGTCCTCCCGCCCTGGATATTGCTGGGACGGCGCGATACCCCCAACGGCACCGTCTGGCGGCTGAGCTGGTGCCCTCCGCGCGGACCTTCGCCCACCCTCGCCGAGGTCGCCTTGCCGGAAGGACTTTGGGCCTTGGAAAGGCTCACCGCCGAGCCCGACCCCGAGGGCTGGAACCTGCGGATCCTCGCATCGCCCCAGGGAACCTGGGTGGGCCTTTGGGAGGGCGCGCGGTGCGAGCGCCTGCACGGGCCCTATCCGTCGGAACCGGTGGGAATCGCTCGGGTGCGGGCCATCGCCGCCAAGAACGGGGTGGTGCCCACCGCCCAGATCCGAGGAATCTGGAAGGTCCCCTCCCCGCACGACCTCCGTGCGCTCGCGGGCTCGTATCCGGAATCCGATCTGCTCGCCACAACGGAATCCGTCCGGCGCAACGGAATCCGAGCCGACCATACGGCGGTCGCGAGGGTTCTGGCCATCCTCGCCGTCTTCGCGACGATCACCTTCGGGCTGGGCGTCCTCCAGGCCACCGCGTGGAGTCTGCGCAGGTCCCAGGACACCCGGCTCGAATCCGTGCAACCGCTGCTGGACCGCGTCGCGGCGCTCCGGAAATCCCGGGCGGCGCTCCGGGATTCGATCTGGATCCGGAAGGAGGCCATGGCCCCCAATTCCGCGGTCGACCGGATCCTGTCCGGAATCGCCCGGAAGATTCCCGAAGGCGCTGGCCTCCAGGTCCTCGCGCTGGAAAGATCGGACAGCGGCTGGCGCGTGCGCACCGAGGCGAGTCTTTCCGATTGGAACCAGGTGCAACCGCTCGCCCAGGCGCTCCGCTCCGTTCCGGGAGTCGCCAGGGTCGCCGTCGCCTCCCAGGCCAGATCCGGAAGCGGGGTCTCCGCAGTCCTCGAACTGGAGGGCAGATGGCCCTGAGCCTGCCTCCCGGCACGAGGGGAATCCTTCGCTCCCTGGCACCCTGGGTGGCGGCATCCTTGGCGCTGCAGACGGGATTGCGCGTCGTGTGGCTGGACCAGACGAGATCGTTGCGCGCCAACTTCGTCCGCGCCGCCGACCTGCGCCAGATCGTGCCGGAACCCGCGGCGCTCCGCGCCCGGATCGCTTCCCTGGAGAACGATTCCGCATCGCTGGTCACGCGCCTGGCCTGGGCGCGCGGACGCACCATCGAAAGCTCCGATCCCGGAGCGGACCTGGCCGCCCGACTGGTCCCCTTGCTGGGCCGGGAGGGCTGGAACCTCCAACGCGTGCGCGCGGAGTCCAAGGCCGGGTGGGCGACCCTGGACCTGGGCGCCCAGGCCGATTTCGGTCAGATCTTGTCCGGGCTGCGCCGGATCCGGTGCCAACCGACGGCCATCCAGGTCCGCAGGTTCTCGGTGCGACCCTCCGGACACGGTCTGTTGGGGGTCGAACTCCAGGTGGCCGGTCCAGCAGGGGTGGGGCCGTGAGGCGCCACCTGCCGGGAATCGTGGCCGCCCTGCTGGTGTTCTGGGTCTTTCCCGCCTCCCAGGATCTTTCCACGGCCTGGATAGGGGCTTGGTCCGCGGGAGCCGGAGGGATGACGGCCGGGTCCGCGGACGAGAGCCTCGCTTTCGGACCGGTCCACGAAGACATCGCGACCCATGCCGACAGCGAAGCCGTCTCCGATCCCTTCCGGACCGAAGAGCCTCCCCGCCCGGAGCGGATGCCGGGATCCCGGACAGGCCTGGGGGTGCCGCCGCCGCCCCGCTCCTGGCAGGTCACGGGGCGCGTCGGGGAGCGCGCCGCCGTCCTCGCCAATCCCGACGGTCGCGTCCTGGTGGTCTCGGTCGGCTCCGCAGTGGACAGTTCCCGGGTGGTCTCCATCGGCAGCTCCGGCGTCGTGCTGGAGGACCGGGGAGGCCAGTTCTCCCTGAAGATCCCGTGAAGCGGCGCTTGGGGAGCGCCATGCCGATGGTCCTGTTCGGGATGGCGCTCGCCCTCCTGATCGCGGCGGTGGGATGGACGCGGGCTTGGAGCCGACGCACCGAATCCGCGCACCTCTGCCTGGCATGGCAGTCCCGGTTGCTCGCGGAATCCGCCACCGCCTGCGCCCTCCAGGACGCCATGGCACGGCAGGTGCCGGCAGCCAGGGATTCGACGACCAAGGACACCACCTCGAAACGGAGGTCGACCTCCGTGCAGGACACCGCCGATTCCGCCTGCGGATTCCTGGGGCCGGCGCCGGGAACCATGTCGTGGGAACCCCCGGCCGGCACCCAGCTGCTCTCCGTCCACGCCCGCGGATCGGTGACGGAATCCGGCCAACCGTTGGTGGTGGAGCTGCGTTCCATCTGGGGCGGGGCGCCTCCCCTCGATCCCTTTTCCCCCGCCCTGTCGCTTTGGGACAGGAACGCCGGCGTTCCCCGATTGACGGGGAAGGTGCGCGGCGAAGTGCGCCTGCGCGCGGACAGCGCCGTCCCCTCCGGCTTCGTGTCGCAGCCCTCCGGAGGGGGGATCTCCGATTTCGTGCCGTCTTCGCTCGGGTCCGACACCGCCGCCGCGATGGACCGGATGGCGGTCGCCTTCCGGTCCGAGGACGCCCGTTTGGGCGGAGCCCGGTTTTCCCCGTCGGATCCTCCCCCGGACCAGGATTCCCTGGTCTACACCATCGGGGACGTGGTCTTCGACGGACCCTGGACGGGAGATCCCTGGGTCCCCGGAGGCAGCCGAACCCTTTTCGTGGAAGGACGGGTGGAATTCAGGGGACGCATGGCGCTCGACAGTTGGCGCATCTACGCCGTCGGGCCGGTGGTGGTCCAGGACGAGGCGGCGCTGCGGTCCATGGACATCTTCTCCGAAGGGGGGGTGCAGGTTTCGGACAAGGCCTCCGTGTCGGGTCAGATCCTGTCCAAGGGGTCGCTGGTCCTGTCCGGAAACGCCTCGCTGGCCGCGCCCGCCTTCGCCGCGGTCTGGCCGGGGAAGGGAGCGGACTCCGTCCCCCGGATCGCGGTGCAGGACCGGGCCGCGGCGCAAGCCTATCTCGTGGCCCTCGGGGGCGGGGCCGAAATCCGTCTGGGGCCGGGCGCGGACTTCCGCGGAGTGGCGGTGTCGGGCGGCCTGCTTCGCGTCCAGGGCACGCTCCACGGCGTGGGAGTGGCGGGACGCGTGGATTGCGATCAGTCCGGATCCGACTGCTCGGACGGGAATTTCGACCGCCCTTCCCTTCCGGCCGACTTCGCCTTCCCCCTGGGGTTGCCGGGCAACCTGGGGCTCCGCCTGGTCTCGTGGGAGACCTCGCGATGAAGCGCGGCTACACGTTGGTGGAAGTCCTGATGGCGTTGGTGATCCTGGCGGTGCTCGCCGTGCCCCTGGGCTACGTGCTGGAGAACACCGGGGAAGGTTCGGCCCGGGCGCGGCTGCGGGACCAGGCCCTCGCGTTGGCCCAGGAGGCATGGACCCTCTCCCGCGCGACGGATCCCGACAGCCTGCGCGACACGGTCTGGGACCGCGACATCTCCGGAGCGCGGTGGAGGATCTTCCGGGATGTCTTCGATTCCGCCGACCGGTCCGCGGCGGGACTCCCGCCGATCCGACCTTCGGCCGCGCTCCAGCCCCCCGTGGAGATCTCCGTCTGCGCCCTGCGGGCGAGGGGCGAGGACGACTGGGACACCGTGCGCTGTTTCCGCTGGTTGCGTCCGCGCATGAGGATCCTGCCGTGAGCTTCGCCCGGAGAGGGGTCACCCTGATCGAACTCCTGGTGGCGATGGCGCTCGTCGGCCTGGTGGCGACCTTCGTGTTGGGATGGATCCTGCACGCCGCGAGGATGTCCCACGCCTCGCAGGCCCGCGACGACCGCGACCAGGATTTGGCACTGGTCCGCAAGGCGCTCTTCGAGGACGGGACCCGGGGCCATGTCCTGGAGGTGTCCACGGAATCCTGGACGCTGGAGCGGTCGCGGGGCAACAGCCCGCCCGACACCGTGCGCTGGTCCGTGGAGGGCGGATTCCTGGTGCGCGCCGGGGCACCGGAACTTCCGTCCGACTCGATCCTGGACTCGAGGATCGTTCCCCGGTTCTCCGGCGCCAACCCCGACGCGGATCCCTGGAGCGAGTGCGACCTGAACCTGGACGGAAAGGTGGACGACGAGTTCCTTTCCCGCCTGACCTCGCTGGAATGGACTCTCCACCTCCGACACCCCGGTTTTCCGAACGGGGAACCGGTCGACGACACGGTCCGGCTCGCGATCCCCCTGCAAGGTCCGGGGTAGCCCATTCCACGAAGCACGTGGAATGGGAACCCTAGCGGATTTCGCGTCCCGCCAGGACCTGCAACTGGATTTCCGCGGCGCGCGCATTCCAACGGGCCTCGATGTCCCGGGTCTTGGCCTGCAGGGCCGTTTCCTGGACCTGGCGCAGGTCGATGCCGGCCAGCGCTCCAACCTTGTACTGGATCAACGAAAGGTTGAGGGTGGAATCCGCGAGCTTGTCGTCGCGTTCGCCAAGGTCCAGCGCCACCTCCGAACGGGTCCACGCATCCCAGCCCTGCACCGCATCGCGCTCCAGGGCCAACGCCGTGTCGGCCGCGGCGATCTCACCCACCCTGGCCAGCGCCTTCGCCTGGCGCCACTGCTCGGTCTGCGACCCGCTCGAAAAGAGGTTCCATGTCGCCTGCAGTCCGTAGACGGAACCTTGCGCATCGACGCCCGGGGGAGGGTTCTGGTCGTGCCAGCGGTCCAGGAAGGTGTAGCTCGCGTACGCGGAAACGACCGGGGCGATGGCGGTCGCCGCCGCCGCGTTCGCCTGGGCGCCCAGGGCCCGCGCCCGCGCCCGCGCGAGGGCGAGGTTCGCGGAATGGCCGCGGGTGTCCGACAGGATCTGTTCGAACGGCCCCGGATCGTCGACCGGTATGGAATCCTCCACCCTGTAGTCCGTGCGCGGGTCCCGGCCCAATGTCGTGTTGAGGCTGCGCCGCGAGAGATCCAGGGCCGTCGCCTGGGTCAGGAGGGCGGCGCTGTCCGCGTCCACGGCGAGCTGCGCCTGCATGAGTTCCAGGGCCGAAGTCACTCCGATGGCCCGGTGCGCCTTGGCGATGTCGCGCCGCGCCCGGGAAAGGTCCACCTCCTGCCGCTGGGCGGAAAGCAGCGCCTGCTGCCGCACCACGTCGTAGTAGGCGAGGTCGATGGCCGCCGAGAGCTGGATCGACTGTCCCCGCGTCTGGATCTTCGACGCATCCGCCTCCAGGGCTTGCGTCCGCCAGTTGCCGAAGGCACCCAGGTTCAGGAAGGCCCAGGAGAGTTGGAAGGTGTTGCTGGCCTGCATGTCGGGAGGCACGCCCACCGCGGAGACGGCGTTCGGTCCGCTGACCACGCCACCGCGTGGATCGTCGGCGAAGTTCGGTCCCACCCGGGACAGGCTGGAGGACAAGTTGAGCGAAGGGAGCAGCGCCCCCAGGGCGGCGGCGCTTCCCGCTTCGGCGGCCTCCTGGCCGGCGCGTGTGCCCTGCAGCTCCAGGTTGCCCGCGCCTCCGATGCGCAGCGCGTCGGCGCGGGTGAGCAGCGGCGCGTCGTCCTGGGCGGAGGCGAAGAAAGGCAGGATCAGGAGGAGGGAGAGGGTCTTCATTCGTGCACCTCGGGGAGGTGGTCCCGCGTGATCATGACGTACATCGCGGGAACCACGAAAAGGGTGAGGCAGAGGGCGACGGAAAGTCCGCCGATCACGGCGATCCCCATCGGCTTGCGGCTTTCGGAGCCCGCCCCAAGCGCGAGGGCGATGGGCAGGGTCCCCAGGATGGTGCAGAGGGTGGTCATCAGGATGGGCCGCAGCCGCGCCGAGGCGGCGTCGATCACGGCTTCCAGGGGCGGCAGACCGCTCTCGCGGCGCTGACCGGCGAACTCCACGATCAGGATGCCGTTTTTCGTCACCAGTCCTACCAGCATCACCAGGCCGATCTCGCTGAACAGGTTCATGCTGCACCCGAACAGGGCCAGCGACAGCATCGCGCCTCCCAGGGCGAGCGGCACCGTGAACAGGATCACCAGGGGCTCGCGGAAGCTCTCGAACTGCGCGGCCAGGATCAGGTACACGATCA
>CAYXXL010000150.1:0-7157 GCA_964469025.1 uncultured Fibrobacteria bacterium | reverse complement strand
CCAGGAACCGCGAAACGTGGATTTCCGAGAGCACCTGCCTCGCCGCGATCCGCTCCTGCACGCTCGTGGCGGAAATCCCGGCCAGGCGATCGCCGGATTTGGGGGAGTTGGCCTTGGCCATCACCTCGTAGAGGCTCCCGAAGCTCCAGCTTTTGCCTCGGACCGTGGTTTTCAAGGCGGACATACTGGAGGAAAACATCTAGCATAAATCGGGCCAGAGGTCACCCGATGGAAGATTGGTTGGGTAGGTGTTGGAATTGTCCCTCAGTGTCATTGTGTGTCCGGAGCCCGGTGTTTGCCTGCGGGTTGGATCGGGCCGCGATAGATTCAGGCCAGCCATTCGCCACGTCCGAAACGAGCGTGGCCGAGGTCGCCCACGCCACGGCCGATTCCATCGACGGGGACTTCGTGTTCCATGGCCACTTCCAGCCGTTGGGTCTCGACAGTCGCGACCAGAACGTCAGCCTCTTCTCCCTGGACATCCGGCGGGGACATCGCTCCGGCGGGCGCGAACACCTTCGAGTCGCAGGTGGGCTGGGCCTTTCCCAGGCCCGGAAACAACGGGACGGATTTCGTCTTCATGGGCGATGGGCGGCTCCAATTTCCGGGTCACCAACGTGGCCAGCGGGTTCCGCCTGGAGGTGGTGGGGGCTTCGAGCACCGCCGGAGCGGTGGTGGACCAGTACACGGACGACGGAGGGTCCAACCAACGCTGGCATCTCGTGCGTTCGGATTCGGCCTGGTGGCGGTTCGTGAACGTGGGAACCCTGGGCAAGGCCATGGTGGTGCAGGGCGCCTCCACCGCGGACACCGCGGCGGTCGTGCTGGGCACCTTCTCGTACGGCACCACCCAGGAGTTCGAACTGGATCCGGTGGACGGAGTCGTTTCCGGGACCACCTACGAACTGTTGGCGCGCAGCAGCGGGAAGGCGGCGACCACCCGGCCCGCCGACGGATCGGTGGTCCAGGCGACCGACGCGGGCCTGCCCACCCAGGCCTTCGTCGCGACCGCGAGGAGCCAGGGGCGCTTCACCTTCAAGCAGGGAGCGAAGTTCCTGGATGTCGTGGACGATTCGATCGGAGACGCCGCCAAGCTGGTCCTGGGGTCGGATTCCGGCCTCTCGGGACAGTGGACCGTCGACGATGCCGGGAGCGGCTGGTACTCCATCGTGAACGCCTGCAGCGGCAGGAGCCTGGATGTCTACGGAGGGGCCATCGCGACCGCCGACGGTACCGTTGGTGGGGCCGTGAACGGGGGATCCGGATCCGGGGCGATCACGCCGTCCGCAGGTCGTTGGCCACAGGTGCCTTTTTGTCCTATACTGTGTCCATGATCCGCTCGGCCCATCGCCCTGTCGCCGCCGCACGTCCCTCGGACGTGCGCTTCGACGCGCGTGCCGCCCGAGCTACCGCCGCCATCGGCTGAAGCGCGCCCTCTCGACCGTTCCAGGGAACACGGCCGAACCCGGGCCGATCTCGTATTTGTTCCCTTTCCGAACCTGTCCACACAGAGGAGCGATGACGATGAAACCCAGGAGCATCCAGCCCAGTTCCCGTCTGAACGGCGTGAAGTACGAGATCCGCGGACCGCTGGCGCGTCGGGCCCAGGAGCTGGAGAAGGCCGGGTACGAAGTGGTGAAGCTCAACATCGGGAACCCGGGTGCCTTCGGGTTCCGCGCACCCGAATCCATGCGGCTCGCCATGATCGAAAACCTGCGCGAAGCCGACGCCTACAGCCACCAGAAGGGCATCTTCCCGGCCCGCGAGGCCGTGGTCATGCAGCAGCAGACCCGCGGCGTCATGGACGTGACGGTGGAAGACGTATTCATGGGAAACGGAGTCTCGGAGCTGATCCTCACCGCATTGTCCGCACTGTTGGAGGACGGGGACGAGGTCCTGCTCCCCAGCCCGGACTACCCGCTTTGGACCGCGGCAACCATCCTGCACGGGGGCGTGGCCGTCCACTACCCCTGTCGCCCCGAGAACGGCTTCGTGCCGGATCCGGAAGAGATCAAGGCGCTGGTCACCCCCAGGACCAAAGCCATCGTGGTCATCAGTCCCAACAACCCCACCGGCGCGGTGTATCCGCGCAAGGTGCTGGAGGCCATCGCCCACCTCGCCGAAGAGCGCCAACTGGTGGTCTTCTCCGACGAGATCTACGACCAGATCCTCTACGAGGGCGCCGAGCACGTCCCCATGGCCACGCTGGTGAAGAAGACGCTTTGCGGAACCTTCGGCGGACTCTCCAAGGTCTACCGCGCCTGCGGCTTCCGCGTGGGCTGGCTGGTGTTTTCCGGCGAGAAGGGCGGAGCCAAGGACTACCTGGCGGGCTTGGACCTGTTGGCCTCGCTGCGGCTGTGCTCCAACGTCCCGGGCCAATGGGCGGTGCAAACGGCCCTGGGCGGCAGGCAATCCATCCTGGACCTGACGCGGCCCGGCGGACGCCTGTGGCAAACGCGCCAGACGCTCCTGGACGCCGTGCAGGCAAGCGATTTCCTGATGGTGCAAAAGCCCATGGGTGCCATGTACGCCTTCGTGGGGGTGGACACCGCCAAGATTCCGGACTTCGACGACCAGACCTTCGCTCTCTCGCTGCTGGAGCGAAAGCACGTGCTGGTGGCGCCGGGCACGAGCTTCAACGTCTCCTACAAGAACCGCTTCCGCGTCACGCTCCTTCCGGACTGGGAGACCATGCTGGACGTGCTGGGTCGCGTGGACGATCTGCTGCGCGATTGGGCGGCGGCGGGGGCGCCTTCCTAGAATTTGCGACCTTTGGGGAACATATGGAATACCGAAAGCTTGGAAATACCGGACTCGCGATCAGCACCATCACCTATGGATCCTGGCTCACCTTCGGGAACCAGATGGAGCTGGACGCCGCCCGCGAAATCGTCGAAAAGGCCTTCGCGCTGGGCATCAACTCCTTCGACACCGCGGACGTCTACAAGGGCGGGGAAGCGGAGAAGCTGCTGGGGCAGATCCTGCCCAAGCGGCGGCGGGCGGAATACGTCCTGGCCACCAAGGCCTTCTGGCCCATGTCCGACCACCCCACCGATCGGGGTTTGTCGCGCAAGCACCTGTTCGATTCGGTGGAGTCCAGCCTGGAGCGCCTGAATCTGCGCTGCGTGGACCTCTTCTACTGCCACCGCTACGATCCCCAGACGCCTCTGGAAGAAACCAGCGAGGCCTTCGACGACCTGATCCGCCAGGGGCGCATCCTGTACTGGGGCACCAGCGAGTGGAGCGCCGCGCAGATCCGGGAGGTGCACGAACTCTGCAAGCGCAAGGGGTGGCGCGCGCCGGTCGTGAACCAGCCCCACTTCAACCTGCTGGGCCGTGGCATCGAAACCGAGATCCTCCCCGCCTGCCGCGAGAACGGAATGGGGACGGCCTGCTTTTCCCCGCTCGCCCAGGGCGTCCTGAGCGGCAAGTATTCCGGCGGACGCGTTCCCTCCGGAAGCCGCGGGGGCAACCCCTCCATGAACATGTGGATGAAGGAAAACCTCGCGGACACCGAACTCCTGGCGCGCGTCGATCGTATCGCGGAGATCGGTCGCCGATTGGGCGCCACTCCCACCCAGGTGGCCCTTGCCTGGGTCCTGCAGGTTCCAGGTCTCACCTCCGCCATCGTGGGGGCTTCCAACGTGGCGCAGCTCGAGGAGAACGCGAAGGCGGCGGACCTGAAGCTCGAGCCTGCGGATGTCGCGTTGCTCGAGAGCTGGTTTCCTCGGCAGGGCTGATCCTTTTTTTGGGGACCAAGCGATCCATCCTTGTAGACGGTCGTGGCGTCCCGCTTTCCGTCGTCGTGTCAGGGGCGAACACTCACGACTCTCGGCTGCTGGCCCCGACAATTGACGCGGCGGTCTATGTCGCCCCCAAAGGCGAGGTGGCGAACCTTTGCCTGGATGCCGGTTACACCGGAAAATCGAAAGATGTCGAAGATCGAGGAATGAAGCCGCACATCAGGCCCAGAGGCGAAGAGAAGAAGGGTGCGAGAGGGAACAAAAAGCCTCGGCGATGGGTCGTCGAACGAGTCTTCTCCAGGCTCAACCAATTTCGCAAGATCAAGATCCGCTACGAGAAACTGGATGTGTCACACAAGGGACTGCTGGCTCTGTGCTGCGCAGCAATCGCCTTCCGACAGGTTATCTCCATTTACGGATAAGCTCTAAGCCCATGGGAGGGCAGGAACGCCTTCGGCCGCCGGGTACAGGGGCAGCGGCTTGCCTTTGTGAACCAAGCGAAGCGCCACGGCCGAAGGCCCAAGCGCAGCGCCATGGC
The DNA here is from genome assembly GCA_964469025.1 of uncultured Fibrobacteria bacterium. Classification (GTDB taxonomy): domain Bacteria; phylum Fibrobacterota; class Fibrobacteria; order UBA5070; family UBA5070; genus UBA5070. The sequence goes on along the minus strand of CAYXXL010000150.1, from coordinate 2,876 downwards.
CGAAGGCCCCCGACTTATCTTGGCGTACCGCAAAACGAAGGAGAACGGGATGGACGTCAAAGACAAGGTCGTGCTGGTCACCGGAGCCTCGGCAGGAATTGGCCTGGAGGCCGCCCGATTGTTGGCGAAGCACGGGGCCATCCTGGCCCTCAACGCGCGCTCCACGGACAAGCTCGAGCGGTTGTCCCTGGAGTTGCCCGGTTCCGCGACCTTCCCCGCGGACATGTCCGTGGAGTCCGACGTCCGCGAGCTGATCGCGAAGGTCCACGAGCGATTCGGCCGGATCGACGTCCTGGTCAACAACGCGGGTCGGGGCATGCACAGCCCCCTGGAGTCGATGGACATCCAGGAGTACCGGGACTTGCTGGAGCTGAACGTGATCGGCCCCGTCGTGGCCATGCAGGCGGCGATCCCCCTCATGCGCGTCCAGGGCGGCGGCGCCATCGTGAACATCAGCTCCGGTACCGCGCTGATGTACGCGCCCGCCTTGAGCGGATATTCCGCCACCAAGCGGGCCTTGAACGGCCTGTCGCTGACGGCGCGCAACGAGTTGGCGGCGAGCGGAATCGCGGTGAGCGTGGTGTATCCCTACATCACCAGGAGCGACTTCTACAAGAACATGGTCACCGCGGGTCCCCGGCCGGGCAACGCCGACGACTACGCAACGGGCCGCCCCCCCGCCGACACGTCCGAACACGTCGCGGGATTGATCCTGGACGTGATCCAGACTGGCGATGCGGAGATCTTCGCCCACGACTGGATGAACAAGGGGATGAAGTAGCCTCTACCACACCTCGATGGAACCCGCCCCCGTCGCTTCTCCCACGGAGTACCTGAGGAGATAGGTTCCGGGCTTCAACGCGCCCAGGGAGATGTCGAGCCGATGATCGGGGGCGGTCAATTGGGCCACATGGGAGAACGCCGGGGATCCGTTCAGCGCGTAGAGGCGCACGCTGGTCTCGCCCGGCTGGGAGGCCATGATCCTGAGCGTCTTGCTCGCCGAATTGTACTGGTGGGAAAGGCCCGCGGCACCGGTGCCTTGGATTGTCGTGGTGGTGCCGTACACCAGGCGATTGGAGCTCGCGCCCAGGCCGCCCATCGCGTTGGCGGCGCGGACCGTGATGGTGTCCCCCTTGGAGAGCGAGGAGCCGTTGTAGCTGTTGGTGGTGACGTTCGCGAGGTACTTGCCGTTCTTGAACACCACCCAGCAGAGGGCGGTCGCGTCGTCGTTCCAGTCGAGGGTCGTGCCGACCCGGGCGACCACGGGTGCCGCCTCTTGCACGGTGGAATTCTGCGGCTGCCAGTTGTCGGTGCCGCCCAGCACGTTCGCGAGCGTGTAGGTCGCGGCTTGGGCATCGGTCAGCACGGGGTTCAACGTGACCGTGGTCCCGTTCAAGGTGTAGGTCGTGCGGCGCTTGCTCAGGTCCACGGCGGATCCCGTGGAGGTCGTGCTCTTGTATTCCGCCAGGCGCAGGGGATTGGAATCCATCGGGTTGCCCCAGCCCGCCGCGCTCGGAAGCTTGTTCATGGTGGTGTTGAGGAAGACCACCCGTGCGGCGCCCCAGGAACGGCCCAGATTGGTGCCGCCGACCGTTCCGTCGACGGTGCAGTTGTTGAAGACGTAGCCCCAGCTCGAACTCGATTGCGAGGCCGTGATGTCGCTCACCTTCATCTCCCACAGGAGCACCCTGTTGAAGTAGATGTCGCCGCCACCGCAAATGAAATCGGTGGTGCCGTCGATCTCGCCGCCTTCCCAATAGGTCCTGGTGCCCCTGGTGTAGTAGGTGTCCTGGGTGCTCTTCAGCTTGACGTTCTTGTAGACGATCTTGTTGCCCTGTTCCATGACCACCACATGTCGGCCCGTCGTGTTGTAGGTGGAGGTGTTCCCGTAGTTGGACTTGTTCAAGAGTGTCAGGTCCTGCAGGTACAGGTTGTTCGCACCGTTGAAGTAGAGCGTCGAAGTCACGCCGATGCCTTCGCTGGTGTTCTGGTTGTACACCACCGTGTTGTCCGCGCTCTGGCCGATGAACGAGACGTTCGACGTCGGGAACGTCGTCATCTGGTTGGCATCGCCGGTGAGGCTTCCGATGTTGTACTGCCCGTCGGGAAAGAAGATGTAGAAGCGGTTTCCGGAGGATGCCGCGCCGGCCGCTGCGGACATGGCCGCCTTGAAGTCCCCGTTGACACCGACCACGAAGCTGAACGTCTGCCGGGTCAGGGCGAATCCGGCCTGGGGCAAGGCCAACGCGAACAGTGCGAAGGCCGGGAAGCGGAATGGAACTTTGGACACTCCACGGATGCGGGGATCGCGAAGGGATCCGGTGAGGTCGATCATGGCGTCCTTCCTTGGTGAAGCCGACATCCGAGAAAGTATGCCAAGTGTCCGATTTCGAGTGGTCGTGTCCTCTCACTGACAACGGAATGTTTTTGGAAGTTCCGGGGTTGGGCGCAAGGAGGTAGACTGTGATCCATGCGAACCCTCCCAGCGGCCACTGTCGGCCTCGTCCTCCTCGTCGGCTGCGACAAGGCCAAGAAGTTCATCGACCCGACCGGCCAGGCCTATGGAACGCCCCCACCCGCAGCGGTGGCCAACGGGTCCTCCACCCCGGCCCCTGCGGCCTCCAACAGCGCCCAAACCCCGTCGACCAGCGCAGCGCATCCCGCCGGGCCTCCGCCCGAGGCACCGGGTCGCCCATTCGACGCCCCCATCCGGGCACCGGCGGTGGGTCGGAACCTGACCGCGGCCAAGGTCGTGTCCCAGATTTCGGGGATCGAGTTCGAGGACGACCAGGGCAAGTGGACCTTCAAGAACGGAGTGGGGAAAAGGGGTGCCACCTACGCCAGCTGGGTGGACTCCGCGGGCAAGCCATGGGGGC
>CAYXXL010000149.1:0-7209 GCA_964469025.1 uncultured Fibrobacteria bacterium | reverse complement strand
GGGGGCGTGGGAGTATCCGGAAAGCCACGTCTCCACCCGGCTCTGGGCGTCGTGGTCCACGGGTCGCAAGGCCCCGTTGCGCTGGAATTCCTGGGTCAGGAGCAAGGTCGCCTGGTCGGCGAGTTCGCTCTGGCGGGAACGGTCGACGACCTGGGAGATCTCCACGGTCCTGAGTCCCGAAGGCAGGCCGGAACCGGTGAACGAATAGCAACCCGCCAACACCACGACGAAGATCAGGGCGATGGCCCCGGTGTAGGGGCGATCCTCGGATCGCCTCCGAACCGAAGCGCCATCGCCACCGCACCGAATCATTGGATCACCCCGACCTCGGGTTCGATTGCCTCTGCGGGTACAGGCAATTCCTGAACCGCCCGTACGCCATCCTGGGGCCCGTCGAACCATTCCTTCAGTTCCCGGAAGGCCTGGTCCGGGGTCTTGGCCTGGCGGTGGCCACCGTCCCAGGTGTCGGCCAGATAGGACCCGTACCGCTCGCGAACCACACGGCTGTCCAGGACCAGAACCGCGCCGCGGTCGTCGAAGCGGCGCAGCAGGCGACCGATCCCCTGGCGCAGCTTGAGCCAGGCCTCGGGCAGGAAGCACTCCGCGAAGGGGATGCCTCCGTCGGCCTCCACGGCCTCCGAGCGGGCGGAAACCAAGGGGTCGGACGGGACCGGGAAGGGCAGTCGCGCGATCACCACCAGCTCCAGATCCCGGCCCGGAAGGTCCACTCCTTCCCAGAAACTGTCCGATCCGAGCAGGCAGGCGCCTTCGTGGCGGCGGAAGATCTGGAGCAGCGCCTCCCGATTCCCGTCCACGCCCTGCGCCACCAGCAACCTGCCCGCGGCGCGCCAGTCGTCCACCAGCTTCTCGCGCACCTCGCGCAGGCTCCGCTCGGAGGTGAACAGGACCAGGGAACGCCTGCCCAGCGGCAGCACCACGTCGCGAAGCGCCTGGACCAGGGCGTCCATCCAGCCCTTGTCGCCCGGCCTGGGCAGCCATCCCGCGGCCACCACCCGGGCCTGGTCCCGCATCAGGAAGGGCGATGGATGCCGCGCTCGGGTCGTTTCGCGATCCAGCCTCGCGAGACCGTTGCGGATCTCGAAGTGTTCGGGGCGCCCGCGGACGGAAAGCGTCGCGGAGGTGAAGACGCAGGTCCTGAGGATGGGATAGAGCCGCTTGGCGAGGAGCGCACCGGGATCCAGGGGGGACCCGCGCAGCTGCAGGCGGATGGGATTGCTCCAGTCCTCGATCCAATGGACGTCCCCCTCGGGAGGACCGTCGCACAGGGCCTGGAGGTCGCGTCGGAATTCGGAGAGGGCGCCTTCGCCGGAGGCGAGATCTCCCAGGAATCCCTTGTCCTCGCCCTCCTTCCACTCCACCAGGGCCTTGCGAAGCTCCGACAGGGCCAGCAAGGCGGCCTCGAAGGCGCCCTGCACCGGGGACGGATCCGCGCCGGTCTCGGAGGCCAGTCCCTCGCGCAGCCGGAATTTCTGTTCCTCTCCCCGGCGTCCGACCTTCTCCCCGAGCTTCTGGAAGAAGCGGTGGAGCCGTCTGTCCGCGGATAGCAGTTCCTCGCGGGCCCTGTCCAGCAGGGGAATGGCTTCGATGGGCAGGGTGCGCGAGGCGGAGATGGTGCCCAAAAGGCCCGCCCGCTTGTCGCCGGATTCCGCCAGGGGGTGCAGCAGGCGCCGCAGCCGCGGGAGGGAGACGGATCTGCCCAGGTGGTCGTGGGCGACGTCGGCCAGGTGGTGCGCCTCGTCCACCACGAGCCGCTCGTAGGAGGGAAGGAGGGCGAAATCCAGGGCGAGATCGGACAGGAGGAGCGCGTGGTTGACCACGAGCACGTGGGATGCCTCCGCGCGGCGCTTGGCCCGCTGGTGGAAGCAGCGTCGGAACAGCGGATGGCGCGGCGGGATGGCCGAGCGCCCGTCGCTCTGGAGCTTGCCCCACAACGCCCCGTTGCGGTCCCTGCCGAACCCGTGGCACTCCTCGATGTCGCCGGTGGAGGTTTTCCGCACCCACGCGACAAGCGGCAGGAAGGCCTCGCGCTCGGAGGCGTCCAACCGCGCGGGATCGGCCAGGTGCTCGGCGAAGCGGCGCACGCACAGGTAGTTCTGCCGGCCCTTCAGGACCTCGATCCGGACTCCGGGAACGACGGAGCGCACCAGCGGGGCCTCCCGCTCCAGAAGCTGGTTCTGCAATGTCCTGGTGGCGGTGGAGACCACCACCCTGTCGCGCGCCTCCACGGCCCAGAGCGCGGCCGGAACCAGATAGGCCAGCGATTTCCCCGTGCCCGTGCCCGCCTCGCAAGACAGGAATTGTTCTTCGGACAGGGCTAGCGCCACCTCCCTGGCCATCTGCCCCTGCGCCGGACGCGCTTCCCAATCGGGTCGACCCGCCGCGAGCGCACCCGAGGGCGAGAAGATCCCGTCGATGGCGGAGTTGGACACGACCGCCTCGCGGGCGGGACCCGTTCGCGCGATGTCCTCCGATTCCGGCGGCCAGGCCGGGTCGGGGGCCTCGTCTCCCCCGGTCCAGGGCAGGATCGCCTCCCAGGGGCTTCCGGAGCCGCGCAGGACCCAGGACAGCGAATCCGCCACCCCGGGATCCTCCGCGCCGATTTCCGACAACCTCGCCAGCACCGCGAGGAACAGTCGCCCGGCGGCGCGGGCGTCGGCCAGGGCGCGGTGGGCGACTTCGCCGTCGGAGAGCCCCAGCCTCTCCACCAGGCTTTCCAGCTTGTGGCTGGGCCAGTCGGGCCACGCCATGCGGGCGCCCAGCAGGGAATCGAAGACGTGCCGAGTGGGTTCGGGCATTCCGGCGGACTCCCAGGCCTTGCGGAGGAACCGGAGGTCGAAGTAGGCGTTGTGGGCCACCACCGGAAGGTCCCCGCAGAATTCGGAGAATTCCCGCAATCCCTCCACCGCGTCCATTCCCCGCTCGGCCTCGGCCGCGGTGATCCCGGTGAGGGCCTCGATGAACGGCGTCACCGGACGACGGGCGCGCAGGACGGCGGAATAGACCCGGGTCTGGACGCCGTCGCGCCAGACCACCCCACCCAGTTCCAGGATCTCCTCGTTCGCGAAATCGAGTCCCGTGGTCTCCAGGTCGATGGAGACGAAGTCTCCCAAGGGGCGAAAACTCATCTTGCGGCCTTTCCGGTGTCGGGAGCGGGGCGTCGGACCGCGCAGTCCAGCCGCAGGGAGACGCTGTCCTGGCGGTCGATCTCGAAGGGGGGCACGACGCACCACGGATCCGACTTTAGCGATCCCGAGCGGTCGGCGACGTCCGGTCGCGATCGGGCGCTGTCGCCGTAGCTCCAGGCCTCACCCGTCCATTTGCCCGGCACGAGGCGCACGACGGCGGTACCCGCGGGGGAAAGGCGGGGTCTTGCCTTGCGGAACAGCGGCCAGACCCGGATCCGGGTGTGGCGACCTTTCCAGGAGGGGGGGAGGGAATCGGCGGAGAGGTACGCCCAACCCGTGGAATCCTCCGGCAACCTGTCCCAAAGCCGTGCCACGGAATCCAAACTCGTGCTGTCGCGGACCCGAAGGGTGTCCACGGCGGTGTCGGTGGGGAGCGAGGGCGGTGCGGTGTCCTGCCGGACGAGCCGGACGAAGAAGGAATCCGTCCAGACGGGCGAGACCTCCACCACGTCGCCGAGCCAGGAGACGTTCTCCTCGCCGGGTCGCCAGAAATTGTCTTTGTCGACGTCGTCCCAGGCCGCAAGCCGCCAACGACCCGGCGGCAGGAACCGCAGGTCGGCGAGGCCGGTGCTGTCGGCCCAGGTCCAGCGCCAGGGCTTCTCGCGCTCGGGACGGGGCGCCTGGGAGAGCCAGCCGGTGGAATCCTTGCGGCGGAGGAGCCGCGCGAGCTTGGAGCGCACCGCGGAATCCAGGGGCCAGGCGCCGAGCCTGCCTCGCACGGGAACGGGGGGCAGCGAGTCCGAACCCGTCCACATCCGGACCAGGACCCTGCCGGAATCGATGCGATCTCCGGTGGCGAACGGAATCTCCTGAGGCGACTTGGTCGCCGCCTTGTGCCAGTCGGCCAAGCCCGGCTGGATGCGCAGGACGTACGTGGCCGGACTGTCCAGCGGCTCGCGCGGACGGATGGAAACATCGGCTCCGTCCACCTCGATGTCGGGAGCCCTCTGGCCGACCGGTGCCAGGGACACCGCGGCGCGGACGGTGGCGGGATCCACCCACTCCGAAAAGCGCAGACGGAACGTGGATCGCGGATCCACCCGCACGGCGCCGGAATCGGGGAACGCGGAGAGCAGGCGTGGAGGCGTGGTGTCCACCGGACCTCCGGCCGGAGCGACTTGCCGGGCACAACCGGAGAGGAGCGAAACCGCCAGCAGGAAGTGCCAGCGGCGATCAGTCATTGACCAGCCGACCGATCCGGTTCCATCGGGTCCGGAACGGAACCCGCCACCAGGTGAACGGGTTTAGCGTCACCATGCCGTCCGCGTCGTCCAGCGAGAAATAGATGATCAGGGCCTGCGCCTTCACGTTGCGCCGGGACAAGTAGCCCCAGAACCGCGAATCCGAACTGTGGTCGCGGTTGTCCCCCATCATGAACAGGACTTGCTTCCGCACCGTGTAGGTGCTGTCCCACCGACCGTCGATGGAGATCGCCTTGCACAGGCGCAGAGAGTCCTTCCCCGCGCTGTCGGCGGCCCTCCAGAGATGGAAGGAATTGTCCAACGAGACCCCGAAACGCGGAAGCACCGCATTGTGGGCCACCAGTCGCGGGGATCCGTCGGACTCCTGGAGCTGGAACAGGCGGGAGACGTATTCCGACAACGTGTCCATCCGGTAGTCGGCCATGACCCAGCCCTGCGGCATGCGGAAACTCCGCAGCGCGGCTTCGTCGGGAAGGTTGAAGTCGGGATAGACGCTCTGGTAAACGTCGCGCATGACCCACGACGTGTCCTTCCTGCCGTTGCGCTCCACCCAAAGGGAGCACCGGACCGCCTCGGTCGGATGCTCCTGGATGGCCAGCGAATAGATGCGCAGGAACTCGTCGCTTCGCAGGCCATTCAGGTGGATGGTCTCGCCCGGCTCGGGAATGCGGAAGGGGCCCATGGAATCCCGCACCCGCTCCATGTCCCAGGGAATCGACGTGGTGTCGTCGTACTGCCCGTTGGGGGCCAGCGGAACCTCCAACCCGTTTCGCCACACGTGCCGGCGGCGGATGGTCAGGACGTCGCCGGAAACCCCGATGCAGCGCTTGATGAAGTCGCGCGAATCGTAGCGCAGCAGGTGGCCTTGTCCTTCGTCGGGATCCCTGTCCCAGTAGTAGTCCCCGAACAGGAGGGTGTGCGCGAGGAACTTGAACCGTGCGGGGTCCCGGTCGGGAACATCCGGATCCATGGGGTAGTGGAATATGATGACATCGCCTGGCCTGGGATCGCGCACCTGGGGAAGGCGCCTGTTGGTGAAGGGGATGGGGCTGCCGTACATGAACTTCATCCCCAGGAGCCAGTCGCCCACCAGGAGCGAGCGTTCCATGGAGCCCGAGGGGATGCGGAAGGCCTGGATCACGATCTGGATGACGACCACGGCCAGGAGCAACGGCACCATGATCTCGCGCAGGAACGACTTGCCCCAGTTGCGGGGTGCCTTGGGGGCGGCGTTGGGATCGGATTTCATTGGGGAGGGAAACTAGAAACCGTCCCGAACCCCACCTGGGTATATTGCATCCCTCGATGCACCCAAGCCTCCTTCCGATCTGTCTTGCCGCCGGTCTCGCTTCGGCGGGGAAAACCCAATTGGAATGCGGACCCTTGGCGGTGGACGCCGGCATCGTGCCCCAGGGAAGCGTGGTGCACCTGGAGCGGACCTGCCGGAACGAGGGGACCGCCTCCATCGCGTTGCTTCCCCCGCACACCGCCTGCTCCTGCCTGTCGGCCCAGTTCGACCGGCGCGTCCTCGCGCCGGGGGCCCGCACCCGGCTCAGCATGGTCCTCCAGACCTTTCCGCTGGCGGACCGGGTCGAATTCGCCGTGGACATTCCCCTGAAGAACCCGGATTCGATTCTGCTGACCCTGCTGGTCTCGGCGGATGTCCGGCCTTCGGTGATCGCCGTTCCCGAATACGTGGACATGGGCGACTACAGGAAATCCCAGGAACGCCAGGTGCTGATCGTGGACACCACGGGCAAACCGTTTTCCATCCGCCAGGCCACGTCGGAGCGCTCCGAGGTGGATGTGCGATGGACTCCGGTGGAACTGGTCCGCATGGGCGACCATTGGGAACCCGCCACGACCCGCGGGGCCGTCACCGGCTACCAGATCACCCTTTCGGCGAGGCCGGAGCCCGGTCGCAAGAGCCTGTCCGACGAGATCCAGATCGAACTGACCAACGAGCTGCAGAAATCCCTGCGGCTGCGTGTCGTGGGGTATTCGCCATGAAGAATTTGGTCCGGGCCGGAATCCTCCTGGCCGTCTCGCTTTTCCTGGCCCTGGGCTTCAACGCCCTGCGCACGGATGGAATCGAGGTCGTGCGCCCGCCCGCCGACCTCCTGGTCCGGCAGGCGGGCATCACGCCCATCGGCCTGGACACCGTCAAGATCCTGCTCCGCGACAAGCGCGTGCTGTTCGTGGATGCGCGTCCCGACAACGCCTACGCGCGGGGAAGGATCCCCGGAGCCGTCAACTTCCCTGAGGAGGATTTCGACCGGAGGATCAAGTCCTTCAAGGACACCGTGCCCCTGGACCGACCGCTGGTCACGTATTGCAGCGGGGTGGAATGCCAGGCCTCGGAACTGCTCTCCAAGGAACTTTTGAAGGCGGGCTACAAGTTCATCCACTGGTACCAGGGGGGATGGTACGACTGGACCCAGGCGAAGGAAAGGATCGAGAAATGAAGGTGCGCAACTGTCTCCTCTTGGCCACGCGGCTGTTCCTGGGCATCCTCTTCGTGTACGCCTCCCTCGACAAGATCCGCTTCCCGGGTCCGTTTTCCGACACCGTCCTGAACTACCACGTGCTGCCCTACGTCGTGGTGAACCTGTTCGGCCTGTGGCTGCCGTTCGTGGAATTCGTGGCCGGCGCCTTCCTGTTGCTGGGGATCTGGAGCAAGGCGGCCTCCGGCCTGATCCTGGCCATGATGGTCGTGTTCCTGGTGGCCATCGTCCAGGGCGTGGCCCGCGGCATCGACACCCATTGCGGCTGCTTCACCCAGGGCGGCAAGGGCGACCCCA
>CAYXXL010000148.1:0-7220 GCA_964469025.1 uncultured Fibrobacteria bacterium | reverse complement strand
CCACACGAAAACGGGAAGAGCCTGAATTTCTTCCCATCAATGTTGAAGGGATAGACATGGATATCTTGCCAATCGAGATTCGGCATCGCCGAAGATCAATTCGATACGCCTCCCACGACTATTCCGGTCCCGGCGCCTATTTTCTGACGATCTGCACGCATGGTCGAGCGCCTCTGTTCGGCCAGATCCAGAATGATCGAATGTTCCTGACCGATGCTGGAAGACATATGGGACTGGTTTGGCAGGAATTGGCGTCAGGGTTTCCCAATGTGACCTCGGATGAATTTGTGGTCATGCCCGATCATGTCCACGGCATCGTGATGATCTGCGACATGGGAATGGTTCCGAATATCGGGGACGCATCAACCGTAGGGGCGATTCATGAATCGCCCCTACACAGGGGGGACGCATCGAATGTCCATAAGCGACGTCGGATGGCGATTTCACGATTTGTGGGTCGGTTCAAAATGACAACAGCCAAATGGATCAACATCCAACGCGGAACGCCCGGGTCTTCCGTTTGGCAACGGAATTTCCACGACAGGGTAATTCGCGATGCGATCGAATTGGAACACGTCAGGGCATACATCCTGGACAATCCCCGTCGGTGGAATCGTTCCGATTTACGGGGCGATTCGTGAATCGCCCCTACGAGACGGTCACCGCAAGACGACCGGCACCGCCCCCACGCCTTCGGCCCGCACGATCCAGAGGCCGGGCAGACGGTTTCCGGAAGCGCCGCGGCCGTCCCACAGATTCGATCCCGCATGGGCGGCAAAACTTGTCGCCATCTTTCCGTCCACGCTCATGATCTGGACGCGTGTCGCTTGACCTAGTTGGATCTCCACCCCTCCGGCAACCCCGTGAGCCGAGAATCCACGGACGGAGGCTGTTCGCGGAACGATCGCGGAGGGATGGATGGTTCCGTACACGTATTTGTAGAGCGCCAGATCGATTCGGACTGAATCGATCCCGCCAGTGGCGGAAACGAGCGGTTGGTTCTGGAGGAATGTATGGATGTTTCCGAGAGTGATACCCTCGGCGGCATCCACCGTTTCCAGGCTCCTGTTGAGGGAGATGCCCGTACCGGAGCCGTTGTGGGTGTACGTGTAGGAATGCGCCAGACTGGTCCAGCCTTCGATGGTGGTGGAGTCCTGCAACAGACCGATCTGGAAACTCGGTGTGGATTGCCACAAATACGTCAGAGCAATTTGGTAGTTTGCCGCGCTATCGCTCAATGTGATCACTCTGATCCCGTCTCCGATCCTGTCCACCTTCTGCGGATTCTCCGCCGTGTCCACCGAGATCGCTTGCGCCAATCCGACCAGCGAATCGCGCACCGCGGCCACCAGGACGTTCGAGACGGAATCGGGAGTGCAGTCGGAGGAGAATCGCAGGTAGTGCCGAACCGTGTCGGCGCTGAAGCCCGTCATGGAATACCCCACCGGCCCCGCGTTCAACAGGTCCGTCAAGCTCCACGGATTCACCACGGTGGAGTCCCAGGTCCCCAGGGTGGTGTCGTTCTTCAGGCTCTGCCGGTACACGGTGATCGACTGCAGGTACAGGGTGTCGTCGCAGGTGGCGCTCGCGAGGGCGCTCGCCCCCAGGATCGCGGCCAGGGCCAGGGTGGATCGACGCATGGGAAACTCCTTCGATCTGTGGGTACCCATCATGTTAATTCGCCGATGGCGGTTCCGGCCACGGCCCCTCACGCTCCCCGGCCAGGCTTACTCGGCCGGAGTACGGACCAGTCTGGCGACGGATCCGTCCGTTTGAGCCACGAAGGCGACCTCCACCATCCCCACGAACAGGCCGTGTTCCAGGAGCCCCGTGACGCCGTCCAATCGGGAGGCCAACGCGGCGGGGTCGGGAACGGGGCCAAAATCTCCGTCCACCAGGAAGTTCCCGTTGTCCGAGTGCAGGATCTCGCCGTCGACTCCCCGGCGCGCCTGGATGCGACCGCCCACCCTCTCCAGATGGCGGCAGGTGGTGTGCCAGGCGAAGGGAAGGATTTCCAGCGGTATCTTGCGGGTCGTACCCAGGGTAGCCACCAGCTTGGTGTGGTCGGCGATCACAACGAACCGGCGCGCCGCCTTCTCCACGATCTTCTCCCGGAAGTGGGCGGCTCCCCCGCCCTTGACCAGGTTCAGGCGCGGATCGATCTCGTCGGCCCCGTCGATGGCCAGATCCAGCTCCCCCAGATCGTCCAAGTCGCCGATTTCGATCCCCAGCGACCGCGCGAGGTCCGAAGTGTCCCGACTGGTGGCGCAACACTGGACCCGCAGACCCGTGGTGTGGATGCGCTCGGCCAGGAGGAGCACCAGGTGGCGTGCGGTGGAGCCGGTCCCGAGCCCTAGCCGCATCCCATCTTCCACCAGTTCCAGGGCCGCGGCAGCAGCCCTGCGCTTGGCGGATTCCAGTTCGTCCATAGAAGCAGGCAAAATAGAAAGGGCCTGTCCTATTTCCCGGTGCTGACCACCGATCCGTCGCGGGCCACGACGATGGTCCCGGTGGCCGTGGGGGTCGTGTAGGTGCCCGTGAAGACCCCTCCTCCCCAGGTGCCGGTGAACTTCACATAGGTGCCGTCGGCGCGGTCGACCTCCGCGTACAGGGTTCCGGACTTGGACTCCGAACCGTTGGCCACGGGGTTGTCGGATGTGAACTGCCAGACGGTGTGGCGATCGAATTGCAGCGTCCGCAGGCGCTCCAGCCGCACCGAGAACAGGGAATCCCGGTCGTGCTTGCGTGGATCCGGTCCCAGCAAGGCGCGGACTTCCATGCGGGTGGAGTCCGCGAGGATCCCCGCGTGGAAGCGGTCGATCACCGTCACCGTGTCCCGGGGGTGGAAGGACGAATCGACCGGATCGGGTCCGATCACGGCTTGCCAGCGGTTGGCGCCCGTGATCCACTGGGTGGTGGCCTGCCAGTAGAGCGGATAGTTGCCGGTGGTGTCGCGGAACGCGACGAGCAGACCCCGCTCCAGCTTGCGGACCAGGGCATTGCGCGTCAATTTCTGGACCAGAGCCGTTCCCGAATCCTGCGGGCTTCCGGTCCCGGGAATCACGGGCGCACCCGCGATGGCGGATGTCACCGAAAACCAAATGGTGGTGTCGCCGTCGTAGAGTAGCGCTCGGGTGCCCGACCAGAAGGCGTTGTCCCCGCCGGTTCCCAGGATGCCGTCCGCTCCTCCGCTCGCCACCAAGGTCTGGAGATCTTGCCAATTCCCGGCACGGCGCGTGGTGTTCAGCAGGATTTTGCCGGTGTCCACCTTGGACAGGAAGAAAGGACGTCCGGGACCTGGGCGGGCGGTGGTCAGGCTGCTGTATCCCGGCACCACCGTGTCGGACGAGAACCAGTTGGCGTTATCGTTGCCATCGACCACCGAGGAAGCGGCGACCACCACGGAGTCGTGGACGTAGCTCGACCCACCCATGCAGACGTTGGTGGCGAAAAATGCCTGGGTGGTGCCCGCGAGGAGGCCTGCCGTGGTGTCGTTCACGCAGGCGGCGGCGAAGGACCGAGCGGACGCGAGCACGCTCGCGGTGTCGGAGAGCGCATTCCCGCTGCCGGTTCCGGTGTTGGCCGAATCCAGTCCGTTCCAGGCCTTGGAGGAGTCCATCCCCAGGGCCAAGGCGCGGCCCAGTGCGTTGGGGAAATCGTCCCCGCCGGCGTTGGGGCCGTTCGCCGTCGTGCTGCTGTCGCACGAAGCCAGGAGCAGGGCTGCCCCGATCAGGATGATTGCGTGTCTCATGTTGCCTCCCTGTCCCGGCTGCGCGGGAAGTATTGGATTGAAAGTTGCAGCACCCGGTCTGGTTTCTTGTCGGCTCTCAGGAGCTCGAAAAGTTCGGAGCGAAAGGTCTCGACGCGGCGACGCACTTCCTGGGCGGTCTCGGACGAAACGGATAGCAGCATGGTGGAGATGTGCCGCCTGTCCACCGGGAAGCGGGCGATGGCATCGGCGCCGTGCCCGATCCAGGTCCGGTTCAATTCTCTCACCTGCTCGCCCAGCGTGGGAGGGGGTTCCACGAAATCGCTGGTGGGTTTCCAGCGCCCCTTGTCGTCGACGGCCACGAGCCCCCAGGTCTTGAGGTCGTTCGCGATGCGCGAAGCCACCGCCGGAGCCATGGGAGGATCCACGAAGGTCGCGAGTTCGGCGGGCTCTCCGCGCCAATCCATGCATTGGAGCGCGGTGCGAACCAGGGGGTAGCGGTAGTCCTGGTAGTACCGGACCAAGGCGGGGTTCATGCGGGTGAAGCTGGCCCTGGACCGCCGTCCCAGAATCTGTCTCCAAATGTCCTGGCGTTCCTGGGATTCGCGGGTCTGGCCGTGGCGCACCAGCAACTTGAAGAATTCCGCTTCTCCACCGCGCAGACCGAAACCGCGGACCATCTTCAGCAAGGCCTCGGGAGACAGCTTCCTGCGTCCGGCGACCACATCCCCGAGGAATCCGGGATTCGAAAATCCCGCTTCCCGGGCGAAGACCCTGTGGGTCAGGCCCGGCTGGGTGGCCTTGCGATGCTCCCAGAGATCCGCCAGAACCTTGCGGTAGTCGTCGTACAGGTAGATGTCGATGGGCATTGTCCCGCTCTCCTTGTGGAGGGAAGATAGAGCCGAACGACATGTAGATGCAATTTATTGATTACAAGTTTTTCATCAAAAGCTGATATGATCCAGTATTTATCGATAAATATTTTTTCTAACCACGAATTTTGTGACATGTATAACAATAAATTTGATTACAAATGAGCCTCGTTCGAGTCCCTTCCGGCTTGGATTGCCTACGCTTGGAGGCGTGATGAACCTCGATCCTCTCTGTCCAAGCCAACCCACTCTGGATGCTGGACTGGATGCCGGAGCCTTCTCGGCCTGGCTGGCCCGGTCACGGAACGCCCTTCTGGAATCCTCGGGTTCCGACGTGGACTGCGGCGATTGCCGGGGCTGCTGCCGGTCCTCGTACTTCATCCACATCCGGCCCGAAGAAACCAGCACCCTGGAACGCATCGATCCAAGGCTGCTGTTCGCCGCGCCGGCCATGCCCAGAGGCAACGTGCTCATGGGCTACGACGAGCATGGCCGTTGCCCGATGCTCGTGGGAGGGGATTGCTCCATCTACCCCCAGCGACCGCAGACCTGCCGCCGCTACGATTGCCGGATCTTCGCGGCGACGGGTCTCGCTGCGGGCGACGAAGACGAAAAATCGGAGATCAACGAGCGCGTCCGTCGGTGGAGGTTCTCCTACCCGACCGAACAAGACCGTTTGGAGCACGATGCCATCCTGGCCGCGGCGGACTTCATCGCCCGACACCCGGAATGCTTCCCCAACGGCATGGTGCCCACCGCCCCCAGCCACCTGGCCCTCCTGGCCATCAAGGTCTACGGCGTCTTCCTGGTTCCGCGGGGCCGATCGGACGATCCCGAGTCTCGCAAGTGGGAAATCGCCCGCGCAGTGGTGGAGGAAAGCCGGAAATTCGATGCGATGATGGAGGAGCGCGAAGTCGCCTGAATCGGCCATTGAGACGAGCACCCCACATGGCCGATGAGGTGGCAATCCAGGCCACCGAATCGGGCCAGGGTAGAGCGGGATTGGAACCCGCCCGCAGGGGCGGCAGCCCCTGGGCAGGGTAGCCGCGGATCGGAACCGCGGCGTAGGGGCGGCAGCCCCTGGGTAGGGTAGCCGCGGATCGGAACCGCGGCGTAGGGGCAGCAGCCCCTGGGTAGGCGAACGCAACTACCTTTGCACGTCTATGACCGATGAGTTCAACGTGCCCCCCGCCAGCGATTACGACGCCTCTTCCATCAAGATCCTCGAGGGTCTGGAAGCGGTCCGCAAGCGACCCGCGATGTACATCGGGTCCACCGACCAGCGCGGCCTGCACCACCTGGTCTGGGAAGTGGTCGACAACGCCGTCGACGAGGCGTTGGCAGGCTACTGCTCCCTGATCCAGGTCAGCATCACTCCCGAAAACCGCATCCGCGTGACGGACAACGGTCGCGGCATCCCCACCGACATGCACGAGTCGGGAATGTCGGGCGTGGAAGTGGTCATGACCAAGCTGCACGCCGGCGGCAAGTTCGACGACCACACCTACAAGGTTTCCGCAGGTCTGCACGGCGTGGGCGTCTCCTGCGTGAACGCGCTGGCCTCCGAGCTCGTGGTGCAGGTGATGCGCAACGGTCGCATCCATCGCCAGCGCTTCGTGCGCGGTGCGACCGCGAGCCCGCTGGAGGTCCTGGGCACCACCGAGGAGCGCGGAACCACGGTGGAGTTCGCGGCCGACGCCGAGATCTTCGAGACACTGATCTACGACCGTTCCGTGATCGCGAACCGCCTGCGCGACCTCGCGTTCCTCAATCCCGAACTCAACATCCTCTTCACGGACGAACGCCTCCCCGCGGAAGATCCGCTGCACCAGGAGAACTTCCACTTCCCGGGAGGCCTGGAAGCCTACGTGGAGTACCTGGACCGCAAGCGCACGCCCATCCACCCCAAGCCCATCCGGATCTCGGCCACCGACCCCATACCGGTGGACATCGCGATGCAATACAACGACTCCTACACGGAAGTCCTGTACAGCTTCGTGAACAACGTCCACACCACCGACGGCGGCACGCACGAATCCGGCTTCAAGGCGGCCCTCACCCGCGTGGTGAACCAATACGCCAACACCAAGCTCCAGGGAAAGCTCAAGGACCTGGCCATCGAGGGCGACGATACCCGCGAAGGGTTGACAGCCGTCGTCAGCGTGAAGCTGGCGGAGCCCCAGTTCGAGGGCCAGACCAAGCACAAGCTGGGCAACTCCGAGGTCAAGAGCCAGGTGGAGGCGCTGGCCTACGAGGCCCTCCAGAAGTGGTTCGAGGAGAACCCCGCGGTGGCGAAGTCCATCGTGGAGAAGATCATCCAGGCCGCCACGGCCCGCGAGGCGGCGCGCAAGGCCCGCCAGCTCGCCCGGCGCAAGAACGTGCTGGAAGGATCGGGTCTCCCCGGAAAGCTCGCCGACTGCCAGAGCCGCAAGCCCGAGGAATGCGAACTGTACCTGGTGGAGGGCGATTCCGCCGGAGGTTCGGCCAAGCAGGCGCGGGACCGGGTGTTCCAGGCCATCATGCCCTTGCGCGGCAAGATCCTCAACGTCGAGCGCGCGCGCATCGACCGGGCCCTCGGGTCCGAGGCCATCCAGACCATCGCCCAGGCGATCGGCTCCGGGGTGGGAGAGCTGTTCAAC
>CAYXXL010000147.1:0-7289 GCA_964469025.1 uncultured Fibrobacteria bacterium | reverse complement strand
CGCCACCGACTACGCCGCCTGTGGCGTGGACTACCTGAAGTACGACAACTGCAGTGCCGCTCCGGGCTCGGACATGCAGACGGACTACACCAACATGAAGAACGCCTTGGTGAAATCCGGCAGGCCCATCGTCTTCAGCCAGTGCGCCTGGTGGTTCTACAACTGGGAGCCCACGACCGGGAACCTTTGGAGGACCACCACGGACATCAAGGACACTTGGGCTTCCATGCTCGCGAATTTCGACCAGAGCCAAGCCTTCTCCGGCAGCGCGAAACCCGGGGCATGGAACGATCCCGACATGCTGGAGGTGGGCAACGGCGGGATGACGGACGTGGAATATCGCACCCACATGGGCCTTTGGGCCATCGCAGCCGCACCGCTCATCGCCGGCAACGACATCGCGAACATGTCGGCGGCCACAAAGGCCATCCTGGTGGCCCCGGAGATCCTCGCGGTGGACCAGGACTCCCTGGGGAAACAAGGCACGGTGGCGAGCGACGCCAACAACCTGGAAATCCTCTCCAAGCCCCTGGTGGGTGGCAATGTCCGTGCTGTGGCGCTCTTCAACCGCGGAACGACAACCGCCGACATTCCGGTCACCTGGAGCCAGCTCGGGCTTCCCGCGGGCAGCTACGCCGTGCGGGACCTGTGGGCCCAGAAGGACCTCGGCAAATTCTCGACCGGCTACACCGCCATGGCTGTTGCTTCCCACGCGACGGTGATGATCAGCGTCTCTCCGCCTTCCACCGCCATCGCGACCATCTCGAATCCGGAAAGTTCCTCCTTGGAAACAAGGGTGGCGAACCACAGCCTGCAGGTGTCCTTCCATCCATCTCCGGAAGTCGCTTCGGCGGTTTTGGAGCTGTGCGACCTGCACGGCCGTCTCGCGGGGAGGATCGCCATGGCGAATGGGTCCAACGGCGCCCCAGTGAACATGTCGGTGGAGGGGATCCATGGAGGGGTCTACTACCTGCTGGCCAGAGGAAACGGAACGATCCTCGCCAGGAAGACGGTGATTCTGCCGGAATAGGCACCGCTGCGGAAAGCCCGCGCCACGGGAGCGGCGACTCAGCGAGGTTCGGCGAAGGCGGAGACCAGCATCCGATGCGACATCAGGCCCAGATCCTGGTTTCGGGTGGATCCGGATGTGACGGATCGGGAACGGACCGGCGTGTGGAACCCGAGCCCGCCCAGCAATTCCGCGATCTCGGTTTCCGCGTACAGGCGTTCCGCGTAGAAGTTCTCCGCCGTCACTCCACGACGGATGTCGACGACGATCTCCCTGCAGACCAGGCGTTTGCCGTTCGCGGACAACTCCCGCTCGCGGCAGGCGAAGCGGGTGCGGTCGATCCACTCCCAGGAACGGCGCTCGAAATTCTCACGGATCCATCCACCGTCGGTCAGGTCCAGGAGCAGGATGCCGGAGGGCTTCAGGATCCGGCGGATCTCCTCCAGGATGCCGAGGTTTCCCGCTTCGTCTTCAAGGTATCCGAAGGAGTTGCCCATGACGAGCACGGCGTCGCAGCTCGACGAGGCCAGGGGCAGATCCCGGGCATCGCCCTCGTGGAAGGGGACGTCGAGACCCCCCGATCGCGCCCGATTCCGGGCGATCTGGATCAGATAGGCGGACTGGTCGAATCCTGTCACGTCCAGGAATCCGCGGCGGCACAGCTCGAGGGAGTGCCTCCCCTGGCCGCAACACAGGTCCAGGATGCGGTGGGACGGGACCAGGGGAACGGTGGACAGGACCAGATCGACGTCCTGGCGGGTGTTCTCGTCGTTCTCGACCACGTCGCCGTCGGTCTGGAGATAGGTCTCGTTGAAGAGCCCCTTCCACCATTCGCGGGGGACGTGGGGCTCCAGGCGGTCCAAGGGACCGATCGAGGGCAGGGCCGATGGCCTGCTCGGATCGTCCTCGACATCTTGCGGCGACGCCGAGGTCGGGAATTCGGGTTCGCAGGTTCCGATGACGGGAACATGGTGCATTGCCGCCGAAATCTATTCCCGGTTTCGATTCGCAGCAAGGATCCGGCGCGCGCCCCGGACTCCATGCGGGGGACGTGGCCGTCCACGGCCCAAAGCGCTACAATGGGAGGATGGACGGATCCAGGCGCCTGCCCGTGCTGGTGGTGGACGATGATCGCACAGAGCTGGCGTTGCTCCGGTCTTGGCTTGCGGAAGAGGGGTGGGAACCGGAGTGCCACCAGGATCCGCTGGCGGCACTGGATGCCTATGCGCTCCGTCGCCACTTGGCGGTGGTCGTGGACTGGGACATGCCTCGACTGGACGGCCTGGAACTGGTACGCCGATTGCGTTCCCAAAACCAGTCCCGTTCCGCGTATGCGCTCCTTGTGACATCCTCCGACCGCTCGGACATCCTCGCCGAGGCCTTCGAGCAGGGGGTGGACGACTTCCTGCGCAAACCGGTGGACAAGTCGGAATTCACGGCGCGCATGAAGGCGGCGCGGCGCGTCTGCCTGCTGGACGAGGAAATCCGGGCCCGGGCCCAGCGGGATCTCGAACGCCGCATGCACGCCATGGCGTTGCAGCGCGTCTCCGCGGTTGTCGGGGCCGTTGTGCACGAGCTGCGCACTCCGCTGGCGGCGGTACGGCTGTCCGCGGAGCGCCTGCGCAGCCGTCC
Source organism: uncultured Fibrobacteria bacterium (assembly GCA_964469025.1). Taxonomy (GTDB): domain Bacteria; phylum Fibrobacterota; class Fibrobacteria; order UBA5070; family UBA5070; genus UBA5070. The sequence continues at coordinate 4,648 of CAYXXL010000147.1, read as the reverse complement.
GGACCGCATTTCCGCGGAGGCGCTGCCCATACTGGAACGGATCGACCAGGGTGTCGGCCAGCTCGCGGACACCCTCGACGACGTCCTGGAAACCTTCGGGATGTCCCTCCGCGCATCCAGGTGGGGAACCTTCTTTCCGACAAGATCCGTCCAAGAGGCGATGGAGGCCGCGCGCGACCGCGTCCGGGAAGGCGTGGAGCTCCGCCTGGATCTGGAGCCCGGTGCCGAAGACATCCAAGGCCAGGGCGACGGCCTGTCGGTGCGCCGTCTTGCCCAGAACCTCCTGGCCAACGCGCTGTGGCACACCGGAGAGGGAGAGGTCCGTTTGCGACTGGGGGGATTTCCGGGCGGATGCCGGCTCGAGGTCGTGGATTCCGGCGAGGGAATCCCCGAACAGCTACTGCCATGGCTAGGAGAACCTCTCCTCCTGAACTCTGAAAGCGCGGGGGTCGGGCGTTTCGTCCACGGAAATGGAATGGGACTGTCGCTGTGCCGACGCATCGTCCAGCGGCATGGGGGCACGTTCACCATCCGGTCCATGCCGGGCTCCGGGACGCACGTGTGCGCCACCCTGCGGCTGGATCTGGCCGCACCCAATTCCACCGAGGAGGCGGACAATTTCTACGCACAGATCGGCCCTCTCCGCGAAAGCGGCTGAACGACGCAGGATCGGGGCTGCCCTGGGTGCAGGAATGGCGCTGGGGGAGCCCCCATCCTGCCGCAGACACATGGTTGGCACGGAATTCCCATAAGCTCTGTACAGGACCCGGTGGTCTCGGGTGTGGATGGCGTTCCTCGGGCCGATCCGCTCCCTGGCCGCCGGGTCCGGCACTTAGGTTTGGCCGGTGGTGGATCTTGGCGTTCGTCCGATCGGAATCCTCCGGACTTGTTTTCCGGAGAAGCTCGGGATTCCCCGCCAAAGCGGGCTCGCCGAGGCCGCCCGCGGGGTCCTGCGCTTCTCCGAGGATCGGCCCGCCCAGACCTGGAAACATGCGCTGTCAGGTCTGGACGGATTCCGACATGTCTGGATCACCTTCGTCTTCGATCGCGCCATGGCCCAAGGCTGGAAGAGCCGCGTCCGCCCGCCTCGTCTGGACGGGAAGGAGAAGGTGGGAGTCTTCGCGACCCGATCTCCGCACAGGCCCAACTTCCTGGGCCTGTCCCTTTGCCGCCTGGAGGCGGTGGACCTGGAGACGCCGTCCGTCCTGTTTTCCGGGGTCGACATCCTCGACAACACTCCGGTGCTCGACATCCGGCCCTACCACCCGGAAAACGACGTGCCCGTCGGCGAGGTCCGCGGAGGCTGGTTGGATCGCGCGGCGGAGCCCGTCCTCTCCGTCCGTTGGTCGGAGGGTGCCCAACAGGCGATGGAACGGTTCCTCCCGGTTGCGGTCGCATGCGGAATGCCGGAATATTCGGTGGCCCAGGCGAGGTCGCTGGTGGACCAACTCGTGGGCTTGGATCCGAGACCGGCCCACCGGCGCGGTCGCGACGGGGACTGGTACCTGCGGGTCCTGTCGTTCGACGTCCGGGTCCGGGTGGAGCAAGGGCTCGCGCTGATCCGCGAGATCCGCGGGTGACCGGACTCCCGCCACCCTTCCCCACATCCACGCATGTTGATACGTTTATGGTTCCACCCAAGGAGAATCCCAGCATGCGTCAAATATTCGCGATCCTGGCACTGGCCTCGACCCTGACCCTGGCCGGAGCCACGCAGAAGACCTACACCGATTCCTTCAAGGGAATCGATTCCATCCAAGCCACCATCTACACCTCGTATGGTCCCTTGGTATTTCTGCTGCACCAGGACAAGACCCCGCAGACGGTGGCCAATTTCATCGAACTCGCCGACAAGAAGTTCTACGATGGCCTCACGTTCCACCGTGTCATTCCGGGATTCATGGCCCAAGGTGGGGACCCTGCGGGGAACGGCACGGGCGGTCCCGGCTGGACCATCAAGGACGAGTTCAGTCCTTCCCTCAAGAACATCCCGGGCGCGCTCTCCATGGCCAATGCGGGTCCCAACACCGGAGGCAGCCAGTTCTTCATCGTGCAGACCGCCCAACCCCAATTGGACGGCGTGCACACCGTGTTCGGGATGCTTCGCTCGGGCTGGGACATCTCCTGCCTGCTGGAGGTGGGCGATCGGATCGATTCCATCCGCATCCACAAATTCGTTTCCGCCGCCAAGTGACGGCAGGACCGCGGTCCTGATGTCGCAGGGAACGTCGGCAATGGTCGCGGCCCCCGCGATTCGCTAGTTTCGGATCCATGGGTCGATTCCGAAACTGGAAGACTTGGGCGCTCGCCGGCCTGGGCGCTCTGGTGGTGGCGCAGTTCATCCGGCCGAGCTTGGCGAATCCGACTCTGGACGCCGAGCCCAAATGGGACTCGCCGCGCACGCGCGAACTGGTGCGGCGCGCCTGCTTCGACTGCCACAGCAACCGGACCCGCTACCCCTGGTACTCGCAGGTGGAGCCCGCTCGCTGGCTTTTGTGGGACCACATCCGAGGTGCCCGGAAGCATCTGAATTTCTCCGATCCCGATTCCGACTTGGACGTGGACGACGTCGTCGACGCCATCCGTTCCGGGGACATGCCGCTCTGGAACTACCGCCTGCTCCATCCCGCCGCGCGCCTGACGGGCCCGGAAAAGGATTCCCTTGTGGTGGGGTTGCTGCGCACCTTCGAGAACGATTCGGATTCCGCCACGGATTCGGCCTCCGACATGCCATCCACAGGTCCGGACGCGGCGAAGCCCGAAAGCCCGATCGAAGACCGGGACTGATTCGCGCATCGGGAATTGGTAAATTTCCGCCCCACCCATGCCAGCCGACCCATTGGACCTCAGAATTCGCGTGGACGCCCTCCACGGCTACCTGGACCTCGACGCCAAGGCGAGGGAGCGCGAGGAATTGGAGGCGCTTTCAAGCCTTCCCGGATTCTGGGACAAGGCGGACGCCGCCCAGGCCACGCTCAAGAAGATGGCCGGCCTGAAGAGCTGGATGGACCAATGGCAAGGCCTCGACACCAGGCTGCGCGACCTGGCGGAGCTTCGGGAACTCGCCCAGGCGGAAGGCGACGAGGCTCTCCTCGCCTCGCTGGAAAAGGACGGCGAGGCTCTGGAAAAGGACCTGCGCGGATTCGAACTCAAGAAGATGCTGGACGGCGAGGACGATTTCCGCGACGCGATCCTCTCCGTCACGCCCGGAGCCGGAGGCACCGAGGCGCAGGACTGGGCGCTCATGCTGATGCGCCAGTACAGCCGCTGGATCGAGAGGCACGGATTCCAGGGTTCCGTTCTGGATCTCCAGGACGGCGAGGAGGCCGGGATCAAGGGTGTCACCTTCGAGGTGAAGGGCGAATACGCCTACGGGTTCCTGCGGGCGGAGATCGGCGTGCACCGGCTTGTCCGGATCAGCCCGTTCGACGCCAACGCCCGCCGCCACACGAGCTTCGCGAGCGTGTACGCCTACCCGGTGGTCGAGGACGCGGAGATCCCCGAGCTGAAGATGGAAGACATGCGGGTGGACACCTACAGGGCGCAGGGCGCCGGCGGCCAGCACGTCAACAAGACGGAATCCGCCGTGCGCATGACCCATCTGGTGACGGGAATCGTCGTGAGCTGCCAGACGGAGAGGTCCCAGGTCCAGAACCGCGAGAACTGCCTCAAGATGATGCGGGCCAAGCTCTACCAGCACTACCGGGACGAGGAAGCCAAGAAGCGCGACGACAAGAAGGCCAAGAAGCTCAAGATCGAGTGGGGGAGCCAGATCCGCTCCTACGTTCTGGACGATCGCCGCGTGAAGGACCTGCGGACGGGAGTGGAGACCTCGGACACCGACCGCGTGCTGGACGGGGACATCGACGAGTTCATCAACGCCTACCTGCTGATGGAGGCGGAGAAGGCCCGCGAGAACTGAGCCGCTACTCCTTGTGTTCCACGCCCCCGAAGAAGTGGAAGCGATACTTGATGTCCGTCTTCCCCACCACGAAGGCCTCGATCTGGTCGATGGTGCCCAGCGCGGAGCGGATCCGCACCAGCAGGCTGTCGTCGCGGGCGAGGGGCTCGACCGCATCGGATGCCTTCCGCGCGGTGGAGTCCGAACGGCGAGCCACCTTGTCCATGGCCGCGATCAGGCTCTGGGCCTGGATCAGCAAGGTGTCGGTGGTGCGCAAACCCGCCAACGCCGCCGGTTCCACGGAATCGAGCGAACGGGTCGCGTCGAGTCCCGTCCGGGCCAAGCCACGCACCTTGGGAGCCACCGCGCGCATCCGCCGTTCGAACCGGTCGGTGCGGTCCAGCAACCCGTCCACGGTCCGCAGCTTGTCCATCACATCCGCGGACAGCGGGGGGGATGCGGAATCCCCTTCCACGAAGGTCGCGGTCCTGGTTCGGATGGCCTGAACCCGGGCCACCACGTCCTCGATCCCGCTCATCACTTCGGCGATGCCGGGTTGGAAGATTCCGGGGATGTCGGCGTGCCGGTCGAGGGAATGCGTGGAGTCGACTCCGCGTTCCAGGAGCACGAAACGCATGCCCATCAAACCATTGCCGACATTGGTGGCTTGGGCGTCCCGGAACAGCCTTTGGTGCTTCCAGAAGCGCAGTCCCACGCGGACGCCGTCCCTGAGAGACTGGATTTCCT
>CAYXXL010000146.1:0-7320 GCA_964469025.1 uncultured Fibrobacteria bacterium | reverse complement strand
TGTCGCGGGGAGCCCAGGAGGCCCTGGGGACGCAGGAGCATCATCGCGACCAGGATGGAACCGAAGAAGAACAGCCGGTAATCGGTGATCTGGGGGATCTGGTCCCGCAGCAGGGTGGGAATCAGGTACAGCAGAGCGGCTCCCGTCAGGACGCCCGGCAGGCTTCCCAAGCCTCCCAGGATGACCATGGAGAGGACCAGGACCGACTGGTCGAAGGTGGATGTGGAGGGATCCACGAATCCGGTGAACCCCGCGAAGTAGGCTCCCGCCAAGCCGCCCACTCCGGCGGACACCGAAAACGCCAACAGCTTCAGGCGCACGACGGGTATGCCCATCATCGCCGCGGCGGTCTCGTCCTCCCGGATCGCGATCCAGGCCCGCCCGGTCCGGGAGTGTTGGAGGCGGTGGACGGAAATCGACAACAGCAGGACGAGCCAAACCCCGAAGACCCACGCGGCCTGCGCGGCGGAAAGCGGGCCCAGGGCTCGGATGCGCGAGGTGTCGGAAAGGATCAGACCCATGTCTCCTCCCGCGGCGGGAAGGTTGCGGACCAGCTCGCGAAAGGCTTCGGCGAAGCCCAGGGTCACGATGGCGAGGTAGTCCCCGCGCAGGCGAAGACAGGGCAATCCCACCAGGAATCCCACCGTCGCCGCGGTGCAGAAGCCCAGGGGAAGGGCTGCCCATGCCGGGAACCCGGGGTGGAACCGGGCCGTCAAGGCGAAGGCGTAGGCGCCGGCGGAGTAGAAGGCGGCGTAGCCGAGCACCAGCAAGCCGGTGAATCCGATGGTCACGTTCAATCCCAGCGCCAGCATCATGTAGAGACACACGAAGGAGCCCAGCGAAAGGACCTTCGCCGACATCAATGTCCCCAGGGAGGAGAGCGCCACCCCCAGCCCGACCAGTGCCCACGGCCTTTCCAGCAGGCGGTTGGCGGTGGTGGCCACCACCGGTCTACGCGGCCCCAGGCGACCCCACAGGCCGGCCACCCACACCACGACCGCCCCGATGGCGAATCCGGGCGCCACGACGGACAGGAACTGGAGCGCATTGGAGGGGGCGAAGGAGAGCCGCACGTTCCCCGTGGCGAGATCGCCGTGGACCTTGGTCCAGAGAAAGGGGGCGGTCAGGAGGAAGATCCCCGCCAGACCGACCAGCCATGTGCGGACCTGCTTCCCCCGACCCGTCATACCTTGTCCGCGACCCTCTCGCCCAGAAGCCCGCGCGGGCGCAGCCACAGGACCAGGATGAGGATCGCGAAGGCCGTGCTTTCCCTCCATTCCGAACGGATCGTGTAGCTGGTGATGTCTTCCACCAACCCGATCAGAAGTCCACCGAGCACGGCCCCGGGAATGTTCCCTATGCCGCCCAGGACCGCCGCGGCGAAGGCCTTGAGACCCATCTCGTAACCGGCGTCGAAGCGCACCACACCCTGGTACATGGCCACCATGGTTCCGGCGGCGGCGGCCAGGGCCGAGCCCAGGGCGAAGGTCAGCGCGATGAGTCCGTCCACGCGCATGCCGCAGAGCGAGGCCATGGTACGGTCCTGGGCGACGGCACGGAGCGCGATCCCGACCCGGGTTCTTTGGATCAGCCAGAACAATCCACCCATCAGGACCAGGGTCAAGGCGAAGATCAGGGCTTGCAGAGCCGTGACATGCAGGGGTCCCAGCGACCATCGCGTCTCGGCGAGCGGCGCGGAGATGTCGCGGGGAAAATCCAGCTTTCCCTTGGTGACCGAGAGCATCACGAAATTTTGCAGCACGATGCTCATTCCGATGGCGCTCGTGAGCGGTGCCAGAAGGTGTGCGCCGCGGAGTTTGCGGTACGCCAGACGCTCGTTGAGGATCCCGAATCCGGCGGAAAGAGCCATGGCGGCGACGATGGCCAGGGGAAGGGTCAGTCCGGCACCCACCAGCCCGGCGGAGCCCAATGCTCCCAAGGCGAAGATGGAACCGAACATTCCGATCATGAAGATCTCGCCGTGGGCGAAATTGATCATGCCCAGGATCCCGTAGACCATGGTGTAACCCAAGGCGATCAGGGCGTAGATGGCCCCGCGGGCCAGTCCGTTGACCAGGATTTCCAGCATGCTCCGGGAAAGGTAGCCCAGATGGATTCGCCCTTCCGGCCCTGACACCGGCGGTGGTGAAAATGCGTGGTTTCGATCCAGTGTCTACATTTGGCAACCACTTCGTTCCATCGGCGCGATCGAGGTATTGACCCTTCCGAGGTGAATCTGTGCAGACGAAATTGTCCGGTCTTTCCGTGGTGTTGCCCGCCCACAACGAGGAAGGAAGCGTCGAAAAGGTCGTGTCCCAGGTGCATGGAGTCCTCGAGGACTTGGGGATCGACTACGAGATCATCCTGGTCGACGACGGCAGCACCGACCGGACCGGGGAGCTTGGCATTGCCCTCAAGGCCCGGATCCCGAAATTTCGGCTGGTCCAGCATGCCCCCAACCGCGGCTATGGGGGCGCATTGAAGGCGGGGTTCCACGCCGCCAAGAAGGAGTGGATCTCCTTCTTCCCGGCCGACGGCCAATTCGAATTCGGCGAAATCCGTCTCCTGATCGGACAGACGAAGGAAGCGGACATCGTATCCGGATACAGGGCGGATCGCAAGGACGTGCTCATCCGCCGGATCAACGCGATGGCCTGGAAGGCCCTTGTGCGGCTCCTTTTCGGTCGGCTGTGCCGGGACATCGATTGCGGATTCAAGCTGTTCCGGAGGCGGATCCTGGCCGATCTGCGGCTGGAGGGCGACGGTGCTTCCATAGACACCGAGCTGCTCGCAGGTGCCAAGGCGCTGGGTTACCGGATCGGGGAGGTGGAGGTCACGCACCTGCCAAGAACGGCAGGAAAGGCCACCGGCGCCGACCTGAAGGTGATCCTCAAGGCGCTCCGAGACCTCCCGCGGTTCCGGATGCGTCTGGGTCGGGATCTTGGCAAGGCGATGCATACCGACCCGAAGATCTTGCCGGAAGAAGGTTGATTCCCGACACCTCCTCGCTCGATCTCGCCAGGACCGTCCTGCGGGAGACCTTCGGATTCCCCGATTTTCGTTCCTCCCAAGCGGAGGTGGTGGAACATATCCTCGCCGGTGGCGACGCCCTGGTGCTTCTCCCCACCGGGGGTGGAAAATCCCTCTGCTACCAGATCCCCGCATTGGTCAGGCCGGGGACCGGGCTGGTGATTTCTCCCCTCATCGCCCTGATGGACGACCAGGTCGCCGCCTTGCGCCAGAACGGCGTGCGCGCGGCCGCTTGGCATTCGGGCCTCACCGGTTCGGAGGCCTGGAAGCTGGAACGGGAGTTGGAAGAGGGAAGATTGGACATCGTCTACGCTTCTCCCGAGCGGGTCTTCTCCGAGCGATTCCAAGCGTTGGCGAGCAAATTGACCCTCTCGGTGGTGGCCATCGACGAAGCCCATTGCGTCAGCCAGTGGGGACACGATTTCCGGCCGGAATACCTGCAGTTGGGACAGCTCTCGACCCTCTTTCCCGGAGTTCCCCGCATCGCCCTCACCGCCACCGCGGACCTCCCCACGCGCAAGGAAATCCTCCAGAAGCTGGGGCTGGAACAGGGCCGGCTCTTCCTGGGGTCCTTCGCGCGTCCCAACCTGCGGCTTCGCATCGGTCCCAAGGACGAGCCCCGCAAGCAACTGCTGGAATTCCTGCGCCGCGAGCACCACGGGGAGTCGGGGATCGTCTACCGCCAAAGCCGCAAGGAAGTGGAGGAAACCGCTGCGTGGCTTTCGCGCCAGGGTGTGCGGGCCGAAGCCTACCACGCGGGATTTCCCACCGGGGAACGGGCTCGGGTGCAAAAGGCCTTCCAACGCGAGGAAGGGGTGGTCGTGGTGGCCACCATCGCCTTCGGGATGGGCATCGACAAGCCCGACGTGCGGTTCGTGGCGCACCTGGACCTGCCCAGGTCGGTGGAGGCCTACGTGCAGGAGACGGGCCGGGCCGGTCGCGACGGGCTCCCCGCCGACGCCTGGATGGTCTACGGCTTCCAGGACATCGCCGTCGCGCGCTCGATGATCCAGTCCTCGGAGTCGCCCGAAGACCGCAAACGGATCGAGATGCACAAGCTCAACCAGCTGCTGGGACTTTGCGAGACGGCGGGATGCCGGGAACAGGCCGTGCTTTCCTATTTCGGGGAGTCCGGATCCCGGCCCTGCGGAGGCTGCGACAATTGCTGTCATCCCCCGCTGACCTGGGACGGAACCGTCGCGACCCGGAAAGCCCTTTCCGCGGTGGCCCGCACCGGCGAGAGGTTCGGCACGGCCCACCTGGTGGATCTTCTCGTGGGGGAGTCCACCGAGAAGATCCGCCGGTTCCGGCACGATTCCCTTCCCACCTTCGGAGTCGGGAAGGACACCCCCAAGGCCGAGTGGCAGGGGATCTTCCGGCAGTTGGCCGCGCTGGACCTGGTGGGAGTGGACATGGCGGGACATGGCCGCCTTGTTCTGACCCCCGGTTCGTGGGAGGTTCTGCGGGGAGGGCGGGAGGTGACCCTGAGGCACGTGGAGACCACGCGAGCCAGGAAGAAGCCCGCGGCGCGATCCGACGCGGGCCCGAACCCCGTGGACCCATCCCTTTTCCAGATCCTGCGGACGCTGCGCCGGGAAATCGCGCAGGAACAGGGGGTGCCGCCTTTCGTCGTCTTCTCCGATCGAACCCTTCTGGACATGGTGGCCAAGCGCCCCTCCGACCTCCTGGGTTTCACCCAGGTCCACGGAGTGGGAGGGACCAAGGCGCACCGTTATGGAGAACGGTTTCTGGCGGCCCTGGGCAACCACGGGGTCGGCACGTTCGCCGGGAGCTAAACTGTTGGAGATGCGCGCGTCTCTGCCGATTCTGGTCGCAGCGGGCTTGGTCGCGGCGACGACGGGTCCACGGTGGTTGCGCTTGCCCGACAAGGGGTCCGACGAACCCGTGCGGGGAACATTGGCTTGGGAAGATGCCCCCCTGCGGGACGACCTCCTGGATTCGCTGCGCGAGATGGGCTGGACCCTGCGGGCTCGGGTCCGGTGGGAAAACATGGTCTCGGCCACGCCTCCCTCCGGCGGGGAGCGACTTCCCGCCGGAGTGGTGGACGCGGGTCCGGTGGCGGTCGCTTTCCGAAAGCCGACACCGATCGCGGTCCCACCACGGCCGTTTTCCGCGCGAACGGCCAGCGTGGACCCGTATACCATCTCCCTGAAGGCGATCTGGGATTCCCTGGGGATCGACGACGCGCAGAAGGCGCTGTCGGACGCGGGAAGATTGCCGGGCGACAGCGTCACGATCGCATTCATCGACGGGCATTTCCAGCCCAACCATCCGGTGCTGCAAGGTGCGAACATCGGGGATGCCTACGACTTCCAGGGTCCCGATACGCTGCCATGGGATTTTGCGGGGATCTACGACATGCACGGAACCCAGACGTCCGGAATGGTGGCCAGTTCCTGGAATCTGCTCCCCGGCATCGCTCCCTACGCCCGGTTTCTGTTCTACAGGGTCCAGACCGACGCCCCCGACGACGATACCGTGGAGGAGGATTACCTGGCCGCGGCCATCGTTCGCGCCTGGGAGCACGGCGCCGACGTGATTTCCATCTCGCTGGGCTTCCGCTGGGTGGATCCGGGCGACGACACCGCGATGTATCCCTGGAGCGCCTTCGACGGGCGCACCATCGTGGGGTCTCGGGTCGCGACGGACGCTGCGCGGCATGGGGTGGTCGTCGTGGTCGCGGCCGGAAACGAAGGTGCCAACATCGGTGCCCAATCCATCGATTCGCCGGCGGACGCGGATTCCATCCTCACCGTGGGATCGGTGGAGATTTCCAACTCCCCGAGTTGGTTTTCCAGTTGGGGACCGACATTCGACGGTCGCATCAAGCCGGACGTGGTCGCCTATGGCGGCAACGATCCGATCGCGGGACCGGCCTCGTCCCGGACCTTCGGCGCTGGAACTTCCTTCGCCACCCCCCTGGTGGCCGGGATGGCGGTCCTGGCTCTCCAGTTGGAATTGCACACGGACACCGGGGAAGACATGGTGTCGGCGATTCGCGCCTCGGGAACGCTGCATGGTTCGCCGGATCCCAGGATGGGGTGGGGCATCCCGAGCCTGAGGAGACAGGTGGGTCTCGGCAAGTCGATCGGCAATCCATTGCACCTTTCCCGCAGAAACCCGGGAGAACCGTGGACGCTGAAATTCGATGGACCCATCACCGAAGCCGGTGCCAGGCTCGGATTGGAATTGCGGGATCTGCAAGGACGCGCCCTGTTCCGTTGGGAAGGGAACTGGACGGAGCAGAGATGGACCCCGTTTCCCCGCGGGGTCCGTTTCGGACTGGTGGTCGCCAACTGGTGGGGCGCCTACGGAACCGGATCCTCGACCTTCGTCGTCGCGCCTTGAACCGCTCTCCGGACTACCGCAGACCTTCCCGGATTTCGGAAGGGGCGCTGGGGTAGAAGATGTAGGCCTCCTCGATGGCGGAGTGGATCCGTCCGCAGAACGACTCCACCTCGGAGAGGTGCGTCCCCAGGTCCCCGCCCATCAGCTCGTCGATGTCCCAGAACTCCAGGAGGCTCACCAGGCGGCGCGCCAGCTTGACCGCCTGGGCCGCCCTGGGGAACCCGTGTTCCGCCTCGATCCCCTGGATGCAGTCGTGCAGGGTGCTCAGGCAGAAACTGACACTGCGGGGGAACTGCGGATTGAGCAGCAGGAACTCCAGCACCCTCCCGGGGTGGAGTTCGGCGGTGTAGGTCTTGATGTAGGCCTCGAAGGCCGTGCAGGAACGGAGCACGGAGACCCAGTGGAGGAAGCCGTCGGCGGCTCCGCCCATGTCCATGTCTAGGAACTCCTGGGTGTGCTCCGCCAGGAGCGCGGTGGTGGCGGCGGCCCGCTCCACGGCCTTTCCCGCCTGGATGAAGTTCCACCCTTCGCTGCGGACCAGGGTGCTGTCCTCGATGCCGTGCAGCACGTGGATGTCGATCCGGATGCGGCGCAGGAATTCGTGCGGTTCGCGTCGCTGGACCGGATCCTGGAGCACGTGGCGGACATACAGGTGGAGGCGGTTGATGTTCTCCCAGAAATCGGCGGACAGCGCCTCCCGGATCTGGCGCGCGTTCTCGCGGGCCACCGCCACGCAGGTCGCGATGGAATCCGGATTGGTCAGGTCGAACATCATCCACGTCACCACCGCGGCGGTGGTGCGGTCCTCCTTGGGCGGGTCCGTGCGCAGACAGGAAATGACACGATTCCACCGCACCCCCGACATCTCGGGGGATTCATCCAGCATCTGCTTGAGGTTGACGTCGATGAGGCGGCTGGTGT
>CAYXXL010000145.1:0-7324 GCA_964469025.1 uncultured Fibrobacteria bacterium | reverse complement strand
GCGCAGACTCCTAGGTGCTCTGGTGCCGGGCGGTGCGCCCCTCGACCAGGTACAGCGCGTCTTCCGCGACGTTCGCCGAAAGGTCGGCCATCCGTTCGAGGTTCTTGGAGATGCGGATGAGCTCCAATCCCGTTTCCACGAGTTCGCGGTCCTCCTTGATGGCCCCGATCACCAGCCGGGTCATCTCCCGGTTGAGGGCGTCCATCCGGTCGTCGCGGGCGATGGTCTTGCGGGCCAGGTCCGCGTCGCGGGCCAGGAACGATTTGACGGAATCCGCCACCATGGACCGCGCGAGCACGCACATCTCGGGGAGCTTGAGAAGGTCGGGCGGCGTGCGCAGGCCGGAAAGGCGGATGGAGGACTCCGCGATGTTGACCGCGTGGTCGCCGATGCGTTCCAGATCCACCACGATGTCCTGGGCGGAGAGGACCTGGCGCAGGTCGCTGGCGACCGGCTGGTGCAAGGCGATGAAGTCCACGATCATCTCGTCGAGCTTGTTCTGGTCGACGTCGATGTCCTTCTCTCCGGAAAAGACCCCTTCCGCGAGGGACGGATCGCTGTTGTTCAAGCTGTCTTCTGCGGATTCCAGCACGGCGTCGACATGCGCGGCCATCAGGGCGAGCGCGGCCAGGAGTTCTTCCAGGGACTTTTCGAAGTGTCTTTCCATTTCCTTCGCTCCTTCAGCCGAACCGGCCGGTGATGTAGTCCTCTGTCCGCTTCTGCGAGGGACTCGTGAAGATCTTCTGCGTCTGCCCCGTCTCGACCATCTCCCCCATGTAGAAGAATGCGGTCGTGTCGGAGATCCGGGACGCCTGGTGCATGGAATGCGTCACGATCACGATGGTGTAGGTCTCCCGAAGCTGCCAGACCAGTTCCTCGATCTTGGCCGTGGCGACGGGATCCAGGGCGGACGCGGGTTCGTCCATCAACAGCACCTGGGGATCCACCGCGATCGCCCGGGCGATGCAAAGGCGCTGCTGCTGTCCCCCGGAAAGGCCCAAGCCGGACTTGGAGAGGTCGTCCTTGACCTCCTCCCACAGCGCGGCCTGGCGAAGCGACCTTTCCACGATCTCCTCGAGCCTCCTCTTGTCCTTGACCCCGTGGACCCTGGGACCGTAGGCGACATTCTCGAAGATGGACTTGGAGAAGGGATTCGACTTCTGGAAGATCATCCCCACCTTGCGTCGCAGGAGGACGGGATCGACTCCGGAGGCGTAGATGTCCTCGCCGTCGATTTCCACCACGCCCGTGGTCTTCGCCGATTCGATCAGGTCGTTCATCCGGTTCAGGCAGCGCAGGAAGGTGCTCTTTCCGCACCCCGAGGGGCCGATCAGCGCCGTGACGCGGTTCTCCTCGATCTCGAGGTCGATGTGCCGCAGCGCGTATCTCGGGCCGTAGTGCAGATTCAGATCCGCCGCGCGGATCTTGGTCGGGGGCAAAGCATGGTGGATGGAGTCCAAGATGGTTCCGCCCCCGTTTCCGTGCTTAGTACATCACCTGGATGCGGAAGGTCAACTGGTTGTCGTCGACGTCCTTCGAGAAGTCGCTCTTGGCCGTGTATGTACCGGTCTTGAGCGCCCCCTGGGCCAACGTGCGGCCCGCGTCGCTGGACCAACCGTCCAAGGAGGGGGCGTTGGTGGTCTCGTTGGAGATGATGTCGTAGGCGAGGCTCAGCCGCAGGTTGGGATTCACGAACCAGTTCACCCCGATGGTGTTGGTGGTGTAGGCGATGTCGGCCGCCGAAAAGCCCTTGGTGGCATCCACCTGGTTGCCCGAGACGTCGGTGTTGGGGTCGTAGTAGTCGTAGCGGTACACCAGCTGCAGCTCGGGCAGGATGGCCAGGGGATTGAGCACGCCGGTCACGTAGAAGCCCATGGCGTTGCGGATGTCCGCGTTGCCGACTCCCAGATAGGGCGTGAGGCTGTTGGTGGCCCCCACGACCTTTCCGCCGTAGTATTCGCCCATGAGCTTGGCGCTGCCACCCACCGGGAACTTGTACATCGCCTCCAGATCCGCACCCACCACGTGGGCGTCCAGATCGTCGCGGAGCCTTCCATTTTCCGTCTTCATCGTGTCCGATACCACTTCGCGCAGGGAATTCGTGGCCGACAGGAACATGTTGTTGTAGTACGAGACGCCGCCGTTCACTCCCAGACCGACGTCGTTGGCCGAGACGGTGAAGCCCACCCGTCCGGTGATGTCCTTGGGATCCTGGTAGGAGACGTTGATGCCCTGGCCGTTGGTCCATCCGATCTTCGCGTTGAGGAAGGGGATCTGCGGGGGATGCACGAACAGGACCAGTCCGGCGTCCTTCTCGCCGTTGAAGGGCCCCTTGTTCTCGAAACGGGAGCGCTCCATGGTCTCGATGGCGGCGGAGGAATAGGAGATTTCGAAGCCGAAGGGGATGTCCTGGAGACCGCCGCGGATCCCGAAGGCCTTGAGCCAAGGCTCCTGGAATTCCAGGTAGGCGTCCTTGGAGGTCACCGCGCCGGACTCGTCGAAGTTGGGCTGCCACACGGCCGACACGCCGTTCCCCGCGTCGTAGATGGTCTTGATGCGACCGCGCTTGATGGACCAGGCACCCTGCTTCTGGCTGTTGCCGCCCGCTTCGTTGGTGTCCGAGAAATACATGTATTGGAGCTGGACCAATCCGCCGACCTTGAAATGGCTCAAGACCGCCACGGTCTTTTCGGTGCGGAGGAGGCCGCTCTCCAGGCTGTCGACCTTGGCGACGACCGAATCGGCCGTTTGGGCATTGGCTCCGGCCATCGCGGCCAGGACCAAGGCGATCGAGATCTTGCTTCCGTTCATTGTTGCTCCATTGGTGTATGGGAGTGTGGGCGTTCCTCTTCAGGAATCGTAAAGAGGACAATCGGATGTTTCCCTGATGTTTCAGGCGGGTTGCTATCATCTCATCGTCCAAGGCCTGTCCGCAATCCTGTTCCAGTGCGGTTGCGGGCAGGTTCCCTGCGCGTCCACCCGGTGCTAGATTGCCACCGGTATGGCCACAGAAAGAATACTTGTCCTGGAAGACGACCCCGACATCCTGGACCTCACCGTGCATGCGCTGCGCAAGGCGGGCTACCGGACCTTCGCCGCGCGCACCGGTTCGGAAGCCCTGTCCATCCTGTCCGACGAGCGCCTGGAGCTCGCCATCCTGGACGTCATGCTCCCCGACCTCCCGGGAACCGAAATCTGTCGCCGCATGAGGGAATCCGAGCGCCATCGCGCCGTTCCCGTGGTGTTCCTCACCGCCCGCACGGAGGAGCACGACCGCATCTACGGCTTCTCCGTGGGGGGGGACGACTACGTCGCGAAGCCCTTCTCGCCCAGGGAACTGGTCGCGCGCGTCCAGGCCATCCTGCGCCGGACCACGGGATCCATATCCGGCGAACGCCTGCGGGTGGGGGATCTCGCGGTGGACCTGGATCGACGCCAGGTGCACATCGGAGGATCGCCCGTGAACCTCACCTTCAAGGAATTCGAGGTGCTGCGCGCGCTGGTGGTGGCCAAGGGCCGGGCCGTGGAAAGGCTCCACCTCCTGGAAGAGGTCTGGGGGATGGAAAGCACTTCGGGGCCCCGTTCCGTGGACGTCGCCATCACGCGACTGCGGGAGAAGCTGGGCACCTACTCCAAGTGCGTGCACACCGTGACGGGACTGGGCTACCAATGGGATCCGGACCGCTGGGAGACCTGAGGGTGGAGATCCAGCTCAACGGGGACCCGAAGCGGATCGACGGGAATCCCGACATCCTCTCGCTGGTCGGGTCCCTTGGACTGGATCCGCGCTGGGTGGTGGTCGAACACAATCTCCACGCCTTGGACAGGTCCAAATGGAGGGAGACTCCGCTGTCGGAAGGCGACCAGGTCGAGATCGTCCGCTTCATGGGTGGCGGCTGACCGGGGTGTTGGCCGCCCGGTTGGAACAGGCCGCGGGCATCGGGGCTCATCCCGTCCGCCGCGGATCGCGCCTGGATGGCTGAACGGCGGATCCGGTGCGTTCCCGCCTCGGTGCGGGCCACCGACCTGGTGGCGAGCGTGGTTCTGCGTTCCGGGGGCTGGATCGCCCCGCTGGTGCTCGCATCCAGCGCGGCTTGGCTGGTGGCCCAAGCGCTCGGGAACGGGAAACCCGGCGGGTGGAACCGCGTCCTGGGATGGGTGGCCGGTTCCGCCGCGCTGGGGACCTCGGGAGTCCTGCTGGCCATGGGACCGGCGATCGCGGTGGCGCTCCTATCTCGCCACATCCGCGCAGGCTCCATCATCCGGTCGACCGCCGCCCTTCCCCTCGCCGTTCCGGCCTTCGTGCTCCTGCACCTGGTATCGCCTCGGATTTCCGAAGCCACCGGAATTCCCGCCCGGAATCCCGCCTGGGCGGTGCTGGCGCTGGCCTGGGGGATGGGAATGCCGCTGTGGCTTTCCTTCTCCGACGCCTTGGACCGCAAAACCATCCAATCCTGGACCGAAGGCGCCCTCGCCCTGGGAGCCCACCCTGGACAAATACTGACAAACCTTTCGCTGCCCGCGGCCCGTCCCGGTCTGGTGGCGGCCCTGCTGCGCGCCGTGGCCCGCGCCTCCGGCGAGACCATGGCCGTGCTTCTGGTGTCGGGAGGTTTCTCCTCCTCGGGCGGCTCCCCCACCGCCGGCGTCGCGCTGGTCCGGGACCTTCCCCAGGCGATTCCCAACGGCGATCTCCGGTGCGACCTGATGCGCGGCGCCTTGTTCCTGAGCCTTTGGGCCATGGCACTCCACGCCATCGCCCAGCGTCTGGATCCGCGATGGATCGACACGGAGGCGGAATGAGATTTTCCGCCCGATCGGCGCTGGCCTTGCTGGTGCTTTTCCTCGCCCTGCCCGTGCTCGCCCTCCTCTGCAACACCGCCAGACTCCTGGTTCCCCCGTCGCCGCGAATCGTGCGTTCGCGCGACGGCTCCCGGTTCCTCGCCGTCGGGCTCCCCCAAAGCCCATTGGAGAAGGCCCAAGGTCGCCTGCCCGTCCTCCTCTGCGACGGTTCCGTCCGGGTACTCGACCCGATTCCGGCCTCCATGTCCGTGGACACGGAGGCCTGGCTGGTCCGCCGCGACGACGGCCCCCCCCTCATGGGTCGGCTTTCCGGGGTGGTGACCGAGGAAGGGGACACCTTGTCCGGGGAAACGGCGCGACGGGCGCTGGAGGAGATGCCGACGCGGCTCAGGGGCGACCGGAACAGGCTCGCGCGGCAGCCGCCGACCGGTCACGGAAAGGCGCAGGCCATGCAGGCGGCTCGGAGGATGGACATGTTCGAAGCGAACGATCGCCGGGTGCTCGCCTTGTTTTCCGACCTGGACGGGACGGTGCGCACCGCTCGTCTCTCCTCCATCCGCGAAGCGGAACGCGCGCCCTCGGGACTGCTCGACGGAATCCGTCAAACGCTTCCGCACCTGGCCCGCCTCCTTCTCCAAGCCCCAGACGACTGGGGCGGCGGGGGGCTGGAACCGGTCGTGGCGGGGACCATCGTGCTGGTCCTCCTCTCCGGGCTGGTGGGAGGGTTGCCCGCGCTGCTGGCCGCGCTGCAGCTTGCGGACCGCACGGATCCCGGTCTGCGCACGCGATGGGTGCGGAGCTCCTCCGAATGGTTCGCGGCCGTCCCGGGAGTGGTCTGGGGCCTCGTCGGTGCGGGCGTCCTGGTGGGGGGCCTGGGCGTGCACCTGGACAGGGTCTTCGCCTCGGGAGTCCGTTGGGGAACGGGAGGCATGCTCTGGGGCGCGATCACCCTGGGCGCGCTCTCCGCCCCCGTCACCCTGGCCAGGGCGATGTCCGCCATCGACCGGGTCCCCCGCTCCTGGAGGGAAATCGCCCGATCCTGCGGTGCCACGAGGTGGCAGGTTCTGCGCCAGGTGATCCTTCCCGCCTCGGCCAGGGGATTGGTGGGAGCGTGGTTTTCGGGGCTGGCGCGTGCGGCCGGGGAGACGGCTCCGCTCTTCCTGGTGGGAGCGGCCCGCACGATGGGGCGGTCCGGGGTGGGGCCCGCACCGGCCCTGTCCCTGTCCGGAGGCTTTCTCCACCTGGGCGTGCTCGCCTGCGACCCTCCCTGGCCCGCTCTGGACGGGGAACTGGGCCGGCCATTGGCGTTCCTGTCGCTTTCCCTCCTCGCTTTGCTCTGCGTGGGCTTGGAGTACGCGGCGGTACGGCTGCTGCATCGCAGGGAACCCGAGACCATCCGATGATCCACCCAGCCTTGCACCCGAACGACCCAGGCGACGAGGTGCACGTGGAGTTCCGCGGTTGGACGGTCCGCTTCGCCGGTCGGGATCTCCTGCGTTGGATCGACCTCGGGATCCCGAAAGGCCGGATCGTCGCCCTGGTCGGGCCGGCCGGATCCGGCAAGAGCGTCCTCCTTTCCTCGGTCAACCGCCTTCTCGCCGGTCGACCAGGCGTGGAGACCAGCGGGGGGGTGTTCCTGGACAAGGATCCCCTCTGGGGCCGGGGGACGGACGACCTCTCCCTCAAGCGCCGGACGGGCACAGTGTTCCGCGACGCCGCGGTGCTCCCCGGATCCGTCCATCGCAACATCGCCTTTCCGTTGCTCCTGGACGGATGGAAGCCGGGACCCCGACTGGACGACGCCGTGGAAGCCGCGTTGCGGTCCATCTCGGCCTGGGACCGCCTGCGCGACCACCTGCACCGGCCCGCCCAGGGTCTTCGCGCGGGAATGCGCCAGCTGGTGAACCTGGCCCGGGCCGCCGTCGGCCAGCCCGAGGTCCTTCTGCTGGACGAGCCCTGCGGGGACCTGGATCCCCGGGAGACGGAAATCGTCGAGCGCGCGCTCCTGGACCTGTCGGGCTCGCGCACCGTAATGCTCGCCACCCACAACCTCGCCCAGGCGTCCCGTCTGCCGCACCGCGTGGCCTTCCTCCTGGACGGCAAGCTGGAGGAGTACGGCCCCACCGACCGCGTCTTCCAGCGCCCGATGCGCGGCAGCACCGAGGATTACCTTTCGGGCCGATTCGGATAGGCCTCCCACACCATGTCGAAACAAACAGCAGACGAATTGCGCCAACTCGCCTCCCTCCTGGAAAGGCAGGGCGAGCGGGTCCTCCGGCAGGTGACGGCGGCCTGTTCCATCTTGACGAATTCCGTTTCCAAGCCCGCGGACCCGAAGGCTCTGGAGGACGACATCGACCGCGAGGAGGTGGTCCTTGAGGAGGAATGCCTCCGCATCATGGCCCTGCACCATCCCGTCGGGGGGGATCTGCGCGCGTTGGTCACGGTCCTGAGGGCCAACGGGGACCTCGAACGCATCGCCGACCACGCCTTGAGCGTCCTGGAGGCGTCGCCGAACCTGTCC
>CAYXXL010000144.1:0-7342 GCA_964469025.1 uncultured Fibrobacteria bacterium | reverse complement strand
CCGGATCGATCCCCCATCGCATCGACTTCGAGAGTCGGTTTACAAAACGGTCTCAAAATAACTCTCGGGTCCAGCGGGAAGAATATCCGATTTTCGGCGCACTTGCCGTATTTGACTCCATGTTGGCACCGAGAGCGTTCGCGCCTGTTCGCGCCGGCATGCCCGTTCCCCGGACCGGGGATTCAGGTCCCGAGGGGCCCGGAAAGGGGGGCGCGCAGAGCCAGGGCGCTGCGGATGGTGGCCCGGATGGACCCCACCAGGAAGGGGTGGTCCCAATCGTGGGGGTGGACGGCGATGCGGAGCACGGGCGCGGCTCTCCAGGCCCTCAAGGCCAGGGGAGCGAAGAATCTGGACCCGATCCGCCGCAGGGGATCGCGCGAGGCCCAGGTGATGACCGGCGACTTCAGGGAGGGCCGGTCGCGGAAAAGCAGTCCGTGGTGGTCCTCGGTCCAGGAAAATCCCCGTTCCCAGAGGATTTCCGGAAGGTCGGGGCGGTGGAGCCAGGCCGGCGGAACGAACCCCTCGGGCCTCTCCAGTCCGGAGGCTTCCCACATGCCCAAGCCGTCCTCCAGGCGTTGGCGCTGACGCTCGGGGGAAAGGGAAAGGAATTCGCCCTCCCCGGCGGTCAGGAATTGTCTGCGCAGGAACGCCGACGGTCCTCGGGAGGCGGACCGGTCCCGGGCGAGCTCCTGGTGGAAATATCCGTGGAGCGCGAGCTCATGTCCCGCCTCGCCGAGTTCGCGGAGCCTGCCCAGGAACCGGGGATGGTCGGACAGCGGCCAGTCTCCGTGGAAATCCGGCACCACCAGGAGGACCGCGGGCGGAAGTCCCAGGGCTTGGAATTCCGACAGTATGGCGTCCACGGCCACGGCGTGCCGAGGCGACACGTCGTGCAGCGAGACCACCAGACTAGGCGCGGGCACGGACCAGTTCCATGCAGGCCTCGGTCTGCGCCCGGAACATGTCGTCCCAGGTGGGCCAGGCATCGCCCCAGGCGCGCGCGCGCGCGGCCAGTTCGTCGCGGTGCCCCAGCGCGCGGCGCACGCTTTGCACCAATTGGGCCGTGTCGCCGGACCGGAACAACTCGCCGGCTCCGCTTTCGCGCACCTGTTCGCCTCCTCCTCCGCCCTCCGCGGAGACCACGGGCAGTCCCGCGCAAAGGGACTCCAGGACGCCCAGACCGAATGTCTCCACGGCGCAGGTGGCCAGGAACAGGGTGGACGAGCCCAGGAGCGCGGCCAGATCGTCGCGATGCAGGAACCCTCCGTAGGCGTATCCGGGCTGCGAGAAGTTCCGGAACCGTTCCTCGTATTCCCCTCTGCCCGTGACCAGGACCTGAGGCCTTTGGGGGAGCGCGATCAGCGACGGAACGACCTCCAGCAAGGTTTCCACTCCCTTCTCGATGTCCAGGCGCCCGGCGTAGAGAAGGACGGGCCGATCAGGGTCCAGGCCGAAGCGCGTCAAGAGCCCCGGATCCCTGGGCAGGGGTCGGAACCTGGTCTTGTCGATCCCGAACCGGATCCTCTCCACGTTGGGGTACCCGCGGGCGCGCAGCAGATTCGCCACCCATTCCGAGGCGCACCAGATCCGGTCGAAGTCGCGGTGCCAGGCGTCCACGTGGCCAAGCGCCCATCGGATCGCCCACCGCCGCCAGGGACCTCCCGCCGCAGCCCAAGGCTCCAGGTAGGCCGTGTGCGGATCGGAGTGCCACATGCAGGTGCGCACCACCTTCGGGCGCCTTTGCGACCACCGCGCGGTCAGCCAGGGATCGCCGATCTCCATCACGTCCACGTGTTCCCGCTCCAGAAGACGGTCGGCCTCGGAGTAGTCCAGCATCACCCGGTAGTTCCTGGATCTGCCGTAGGGCACCCCCCAACTGGTGCGCATCCGGAATCCGGAATCGCCCAGCAACGTCTCCCCGGGACCGGTGCCCGGACCCAGAACGATGTACCGATGGTCTGGTTGGCGTTCGAACCATTCGGCCTTCTGGAGGTGGTAGGTGCGCGCGCCGCCGCCGCGTGGCGACAGGAACGAATTGACGTCCAGAAAGACCATCGAGCCACCCAACCTATCTTTTCCACGGAAACCCGACACGATGAAGACCAGGCCAACCAAGATGTTCCGAGCGGATTTTCCTGGCTCCATCGGCGTCATTCTGGCCATGTTCGCGCATTTCTTGCGGCATTCGCCACGGATCTGGAGAATGTCCCGGACGCGCCGACTCGATTCCGCGGACACGGATTCCCTGCGGATCCTGATGGTGGGCGACAACATGGACGGGACCCACGGGATCTCGGTCAGCGCCGGGCGTCTGGTGCGCCAGCTGCGCGACCAGGGCCATCAGGCGTGGCTGCTTGGCGTATCGCATTCCGCCAATCCGTCCGGGGCCCGCGATGCGGAAGGCTGGGTTCGGATGTTCCGCGCTTCCTGTGCCCAGGAACTGATCGGCTACGAGGGGAAGGAGATGTCCTTTCCCCACCTTCCCGACCTCCTGGATTTCCTGGAGGCCAATCCCGTGGATCTGGTGGAGATCGAAAGTCCGGGCTTCGTGGGCATCCTGTTCGTGGTCCTTTGCCGGGCGATGGGAGTCCCCGTCGTCCACAACTACCGCACCGATCTCCTGGCCTATTTCGAGATGCTCCTGGACAACCGGATCCTGGTGGATCTCCTTCGGTGGTTCATCTGCTTCTTCCTGCGGATGGGCGACGCCGAGGTCATCGTGCCCTCCGAGGCTTTCGTCGCCAAGGTCCACGAAATGGGCGTTCCCCTGCGCCGCATCCATTTCCTGCGCCGGGGAGTGGATCTGTCCCGGTTTTCTCCCGACCGCCGGGATCCCCGCTATTGGGAGTCCCTGGGCGCCCCTCCCGGACCGGTGGTGGCCTATCTGGGTCGGGTATCCCGGGAGAAAGGCCTGGAAACACTGGCCCAGGCCTTCGAAATTCTACTGTCCTCCCACCCCGACGCCGTCCTGGGGATCATCGGAGACGGTCCTTGGATGGACGACTTCCGACGCTGGATGGCACCCACGGGTCGTGCGCTGTTCACCGGAGAACTGGGCGGAGAGGATCTACCTCGGGCTCTGGCTTCGTCGGAAATCTTCGCTTTCCCCTCCGTCACCGACACGTTCGGAAACGCGGTCCTGGAAGCCCTCGCCTGCGGCGTGCCCGCCGTGGTCACCGACAAGGGCGGTCCCATGGAAATCGTGGAGGATGGATGCTCCGGGTTGGTGGTGCGCGGAGGCGATCCGGGGGCCATGGCCCATGCGCTGGCGCTCCTGCTGCAGGACGCGGACCTGCGGCGCAGGCTGGGCGCGAGCGGGGTCGAACGGGCCAGGCTCTTCCGTCCGGAAGCATCCCGGGACGAGCACCTCGCCTTCTACCTGGGGGTCCATGCCGCGGCCCTGGCAAGCGCGGCGCCGGTCTGACGTTTTTTGTCGCAAACCGTTGCTGGAACGACCGGGAAATGGTATTTTCAGGGGGTAGGCATCCTTACACCCCTCAAACAGGACCTTTCCAAATGCGCAAGTGGTTCATTTTCGGCATCATCGTGGCCTCCATCGGAGCGCTGGCTCTG
Source organism: uncultured Fibrobacteria bacterium (assembly GCA_964469025.1). Classification (GTDB taxonomy): domain Bacteria; phylum Fibrobacterota; class Fibrobacteria; order UBA5070; family UBA5070; genus UBA5070. The sequence continues at coordinate 3,769 of CAYXXL010000144.1, read as the reverse complement.
CTCTGGTACCTCAATCGCGACGACGAGGACGTCCAGGCGCTCACCGAAAACTTCGTGGGCAAGCTGAATCGCGGGGTTTCCGGCACGCGCGAGGCCATCACCGGTCTGTACGGACGGTTGCGCGGTCGCACGGTGACGGCGGGATGAGCCTCTCCGATTTCATCAAGGAGAACGTCTACCTGCCCTACTTCCGCCGCCATTCCGCGCGGGCCCGGTCCCAGCAGGTCCTGCTGGGGGTGGCCATCGGTGCCTTCGTGATCGCGGGCATGGTGGGGTGGTGGTTGTGGAGCCGCCAGGATCGCGCCGCGACCACCAACGGGGTCACGCCGAGCGGCGCGTGACCAGTCGGGCGTCCAGGGTCCTGTGGATCCTGGCATCTCCGGGCTTTTCCAATCGGCCCTGCAACAGGGCGGCCGAGCGGATCCCGAGTTCCTGCCAGGGCACGTTCAGGGTGGTGAGTTCCGGATCGACCCAGCCGGAGAAGGGAAGGTCGCCCCAACCCGCCACGGCCAGGTCCCCGGGCACCGAAATCTGTCGCAACCTGGCCTCGCGCAGGATCCCCCAGGCGGTGTGGTCGCCAGCCAGGCTGTAGATCGCGCGGACCTCCCGGTTCTCCCGCAGGATCTGACCCAGCGCAACCACGCCCGACTCCGGAGCGTCCATCGCCACGGGCACCAGGAGAGTCCTCGAGTCGGTCTCCAGATGTTCCTCCCATAGCCCGATCCTGGGGTCCTCCCGGGCGATCTGGGCCCGCGTGGCCACCAGAGCCACCGGTCGTTTCCGATCCAGGGAGAGCAATGTCAGGAGCTGTTCCTGGGCCAGGCGGTCGTGGATTTCCACGCAATCGAACCACAGGCTTCGCCGCCCGGCCACCACGGCGGGGACCCTGGATTCCCACAGGGGACGAAGTGCCGCGTCGTTGCCCGCGGGATCCAGGAGCAGGTACCCGTCGTAGCGCGCGTCGGAGGCGATCCGGAGGAGGAATTCGGGTCGCTCGGCGAGCGGCGGCAGCGCCTGCACGATCAGTTGCGTTCCGGTCTTGGCGCATTGGCGAAGAACGCCCATCTGCCAAACCGGCCAGGCATCCGTGGAGTCGTCCCAGAACAACCCCCAGAGGCCGGTCCGCCCTCGCGCCAGGGCCTGGGCCCCCTGGTGGGGGGAATAGCCCATCTCCAAGGCCAGCTGCCGGATCCGTTCCCTGGTTTGCGCGGAGACCCCGGGACGATCGTTGAGCGCGAGGCTCGCGGCACCGGGGGTGACTCCGGCGCGGGCCGCCACTTCGGAAAGCCGGACCCGAGCCATCAGAAGGTCCAGGTCGCCAGAAGGCCGGGATCGGGGAAGGTCGGGGAGACGGAGATGGGGAAGGGCTGGTCCACGCGCGAGAGGCGGGCGTCGACCACCGCGTCCAGGATCTGGTAGATGTAGATGAGCCCGAGCCCCCACACGTACTGGTTGCGGCGCTTGCGGTAGAAGACCAGTTGCTGCTGGATGACGTCCGTGGAGGAGCTGTCGGCGATGGCCATGGCGTTTTCATGTTCCCAGAACCCGACCATGCTTTGATGGGACTGGTACGAAACCACGGCGCCGATCACCCCGCAGTACAGGAGAGCCGCCTTGGAATAATGTGCGTTGTAGATCTGTCCCAGGCCCGGCACCAGTGCGCTGGCCCAGGCGGCGGTGGCCATGTCCGTGACCGGGCGTTTGCCGCCGCGCTCGATCCAGGCGTCTTCCGCCGCGTCCACGATGGCGTACAGGTGCACCCCCATCGCCCACGCCAATTCGCAGTTCCGGTAGTCGGCGGAGGTTCGCTCCCGTCCCCTGGCGGCGGAAGCGCTGTCCTCCTCGATGTGCAAGGTGCTCTTCGCGCCGGGGAGTTCCTGTTGGGAAGCGGCGGAAGTGGGCGAGGAGGCGACCGTATCGGCCTGGAGGGACTGGACCAGGTTGGATTGCGAGGTCACCTCCGCCTCCAGGGCGCGGGTGGTGACGCGAAGCTTGGGAATGGAAGTCCAGGTCCGCTGGATCACGTCCGCGTACAACCACACGTCCAGGACGCCGGCGACGGAGCCTTCGATGGGGTGCCCGGTGGAGAATTGGCCCCACCCCGGCACCACGGCCGAACGCAATCCTGTCATCCATGCCGGGGGAGGCACGTGGACGGAGTCGGAGGGGTGGCGCAGCGTGGAATCCGTGGGAACCGATGTCGTGTCGGAGGCGCACAAGGGAATGGCCCCGAGGGCGACCAGGAAGAGGAGCACGGATCGCATCGGGTCCAAAAGTAGGTTTGGGGGAGGAGAGATGGATTCAAGGAAGAAACGGCGGTGGGTTGATATCATTGGGAACGACGATGAAACGGGATCTTTCGAGCCTGCTCAAAATCCTCTCCGATCCCGGAAGGATCCGGATCCTCTGGCTTTTGGCCCAATCCGAACTCGCTGTGCACGAACTCCAGAGCATCCTCGCCTGGGGGCAGAGCCGACTTTCCACGCAACTGGGCCAGTTGCGTTCGGAGGGGTTGGTCCAGTTGCGGCGCGAGGGGAAATGGTCCTTCTACGCCTTGGTGGCGCCGGACTCCGGACAGGCCGAAGGGCGGGTGCTCCAGGAGGTGCTCTCCGACCAGGGAAGGCGCGACGGGGCCGCCGACCGGCTGCGGTTGCGACAGATTCTGGAGGCCAGGGAACTGGAAGGTCGCCGCAGGTTCCAGGACGAGAGTTCCTATCTGGGGGAGATCGGAGTGCCGGCCCGCACCTGGGAGATCGTGGCCCGGGCCCTGTTCCTCCTGCTTCCGCGCTGCCGCTTCCTGGATCTGGGCGCCGGCGACGGGATCATCGGTTGCCTGGCCGCCGCAGCCGGGCACCGCGTCACCTTGGTGGACCTGTCCCAGGCCCAACTGGACCGCGCCCGTTCCCGCGCCCGGAGGGAAGGTCTGGGGGAGATCGAATGCGTGCAGGCGGACTTCACCTCGACGGGGCTTCCCGACGGTTCGTTCGATCGCGTGCTGCTTTCCCACGCCTTGCACCACGCGGGAGACCCCTTGGCCCTCCTGAAGGAGTCGCGTCGACTGTTGGCCCAGGGCGGGCAGCTCTGGGTCCTGGATCTCGCCCCCCACTCCGAGGAGTGGATGCGCGCCGAGCAAGGAGATTTCTGGCTGGGATTTTCCGTGGAGCACATGGAATCGCTGCTGACCGACGCGGGCTTTTCGGGACTGCGTCACTTGCTGGCGGGGGCGGACCCCAGCCACAGCCGACTCTCCGCCGTCGGCTGGTCCGCGCAAGTGAGCTAACATATCATCATATCATGATTATTTGATATATTAGATCCATGTCCAAGATCGCCCTCCTCAAGGAATTGATGTCCACCCGAATCGCCGTTTTGGACGGTGGGATGGGCACCATGCTCCAACGCCAGAAGCTGACAGCGGCGGATTTTGGGGGTGCCGAATACGAAGGATGCAACGAAAACCTCCTGCTCACCAAACCGGAGGCCATCGCGAGCGTCCACCGCGCCTATTACGATGCAGGCGCGGACATCGTGGAAACCTGCACGTTCGGATCCACTCCAGTGGTTCTGGAAGACTATGGTCTGGGCGCGAAGGCCTACGAGATTTCCAGGGCCGGTGCGGCCGTGGCCCTTGCGGAAGCGAATGCCGCCCAGGCGCGCGACGGACAACCTCGGTTCGTGGCCGGATCCATGGGGCCCACCACCAAGTCCCTTTCCCTCACCGGCGGGGCCACCTTCGCGGAGCTGGTGGACTCCTTCCGCGTGCAGGCCG
>CAYXXL010000143.1:0-7344 GCA_964469025.1 uncultured Fibrobacteria bacterium | reverse complement strand
ACCGAGAGGAACTCGCCCAACAACCCGCGACTCGGATCTTGGAAGTCCAGTCGCCTGGTCCGCAGCCCGGACGTGGAGCGAATCCGATCCACCAGATCCGGACCCCACTCCGTGATCACCAACGACCCATTCGGGTCCACGGGGTTGCCGTGATATTCGGGAGCGTCCAACAGTTCAATGGTTCCATCGGGCCGTTGACGGGCGCGCTCACGGGTGGGTTTTGAGTAGCAGGGCACCGTGAAGATGTGGAGGCCGCCGGGGCGCAGTACGCGAGCGATTTCACGAAACGCCGAATCTGGATTGGGTACGTGCTCCAGGACGTCCTGTGTTACCAGGAGGTCGAAACTGGAGTCGGAAAACGTCAAAGCCCGCAGATCTTCGTTGCGGACGCCCTCAACCACCTCTCCCAGCGGGAATCCGGGAAGGAACTGGGAGGAGGAGTACGCTCGTGCGCGGGTGCGAAGCTTGTCCGAGTATGCGCCTTCGGGAGAAGATTCGTGGATCTCAAGGGACTTCCACTTCGGCAATTCGGATTCGAGCACTACGGCCATCGCCCGGAACCGCGGGATGCTCTTGCATCGGGTGCATTTGCACTCGTCTCGGTCCCACGGACCGGTGCGGAGGAAAATGGTCCTTCGCTCGCAAACGGGGCACCACCCGAGGTTTCCCCCGTTGTGGAGGATGCCCAGAATCTTTTTGGGGATGGCGACAATGCGCATGGAGCGTCTATTCCTTTTCCGCGAAGAGGGCCAGTCAGCAATAGACATGGCTTGGCACAATTTAATACCGGCCGTTGTCAGGGAAATGGTACGACGGAGCGGATTAACTTGTCTGGATGCAATGGAATCGAGCCCACCAGATGGTGAAACACTCCTACCACCTGATTTTACCTTGGTCGACGTCTGGAAGGACAGCCAGGAAATGATCGCCCGTCTGGTGGCCTTCCACCTGCCCCAATTCCACGCCATCCCGGAGAACGACGCCTGGTGGGGCGAAGGGTTCACCGAGTGGACCAACGTCCGCGACGGCGTACCCTGGTTCGATTGGCATCGTCAACCGCTCGTGCCCGGCGAACTGGGGTACTACGACCTGATGGACCCCGCCGTGCGCGATGCCCAGGCGGCGTTGGCCAGGGAGCACGGCATCGGAGCGTTCTGCTACTACCACTACTGGTTCCGCGGTCGGCGCCTGCTGGAGCGCCCGGTCCAGGCCCTGTTGGAGTCCGGCAAGCCGGACTTCCCCTTCTGCCTGGCCTGGGCGAACGAGCCTTGGACCCGCGCCTGGGACGGCGGCGAGCGGCAGGTGCTCATGCCCCAGCACTACGACGACGACGACCACCGGGCCCATGCCTCCTACCTGGCCAAGGTCTTCGCCGATCGCCGGTACCTGTCCGTGGAGGGTCGTCCGGTGTTCCTGGTCTACAAGGCGTCGAAGATCCCCGATGTCGCGGGAGCGATCAGGATCTGGAGAGATGTCTGGGAGACTGCCGAAATCCGTCAACCGCTGTTGGTGCGGATGGAGAGTTCCGAGCACGAGAAGGACGATCCCCGCGTCTGGTCCTTCGACGCCGCGGTGGAATTCCAGCCCGCTTGGCGGGAAATGCGCTTCCCCGACAACGCGCTGGTGCGGTACGCGAAGCGTTTCCTCCTGGGTCGCCGAATCCCCGCGGCCCACGACTACGGACGCCTGTCGCGTCGGATGGCGGCGTTGCCGGTCCCGGCCTGGCCGCGGTTCCCCGGCCTGACTCCCATGTGGGACAATACCTGTCGTCGTGGCGGGAGGGGGTTGGTTCTCAGGGATTCCACTCCACAGGCCTACGGAGAGTGGTTGACGTCCTGCCTCCGGAAGGCTGCGAAGCTCCCTTACCAGGACCCGTTGGTGTTCGTGAACGCCTGGAACGAGTGGGGCGAGGGCTGCCATCTGGAGCCCGACGCGGAGAACGGACGCGCCTACCTCCTGGAGACCCGGCGTCGGCTAGATGCCTGGCGCCAGGACGCATGCGCCTAGATTCGCTGCAATATCTTGTGTTCTGCTGGCCGGTGGCGGGCATCTTCTGGTCGATGCCGCAAAGCTTCCGCTGGACACCCCCTGCCTGGTTGGCAAGGCCAGGAGATCTTTCGAACAGCCTGCGGGGAAAATCTAAGGGAGCGGGATGTACCAAGACGGCCAATACCTGACGAACAATCCGACCTGGCACGAACAGGATTCCCCCCACAAGGCGCGGTGGATCGCATCGATCCTGCAGCGGAGGCTGATATCGCCCAAGACCGTGGCCGAGGTCGGATGCGGTGCGGCGGGCATCTTGAGAAATTTGGCGGAGATCTTTCCCGAAGCGTCTTTCGACGGCTGGGACGTTTCTCCCCAGGTTGTTCAACTGGCGAATGCCAAGCCACATCCTCGTCTCGGGATCCATCTCGATGACATCCTGGGTTCCGGCAGGGTCTGGGATCTGCTGTTGGCCATCGATGTCTTGGAGCACATGGAAAACCCGGCGGAATTTCTCCGGGAGAGCCGAAAACTCTGCGGATGGGCCACCATCCATCTTCCCCTCGACTTGTCGGTGCAGACCGTCTTTCGGGGGTACCCGCTGCTGGACTTGAGGAGGAATCTAGGCCATATCCACATGTTCACCCGGGGTACTGCCAGAGCCCTGATGGAGGAAAACGGCTGGGAGATCCTGGAAGAAGCCTACACTGGTGGCTCCTTGGAACTGCCCCTGGCCGCTGGTCTTGGCAATTTCCTCAAGAACTGGCCTCTGCGACTGCCTAGACGGTTGCTTTTCGCGATGTCCCCGCACTTGGCGGTTCGTTTCCTGGGAGGATGGTCGATCCTGCTTCTCTGCCGGCCACGCGGTTTTTCGCACTCGGCGCCTTGATCAGGAGGAAAAGCGACCGGAGGAGGATGCGGCGGTAGCCTGGTAGGCGGGTTCGATTCGAGCCTCGCAGCAGGATCCACCCCGCCGCAAGTCGGATCGAGACCATTTCGATCCAAAGCGCTCGGGCGACCAGCAGCGAAAATCCGCGATACCGACGGGAGAGGTACTTGCGCTTGCCTTCCAGCCGGTCGGCGACGAACCTCCCCAGATCCTTTCCCTGGATGCTGGAATTGCCGTGGATGGCATGGATTTCCGGATTCACCAGCACGGCGAGACCCCTGGACCGCAAGCGGTCGCACAATTCGAGGTCCTCTCCGTTGAGGAAGAATCCCTCGTCGAAGCCTCCGATCTCCAGAAAGAGGCTCCTCGGGATGGCCAGGCATGCCGCCGTTGCGATTCCCACTTGCCAGGGGCCGTGGGGATCTTGTTTCCTGATCCTCCTCATGAGCCGACGTCGCCACCAGGTCTGCAGGCCATGCGCTTCGAGGAGTTCCCACCAAAGTCCCATGGGAAGGTTCCAGCTGATCTGTTCCGTTCCGTCGTCATCCAGCAACCGAGGACCCACGGCACCGATCCCGGGCTCCCGGAGGTTTCGGTACAGGACGGGCAGGATATCCCCTTCGAACCAGAGGTCGGGATTGGCGAGGAGGATGATCTCGCCTCGTGCGAGTTTGGCCAGGCTGTTGCAAGCCGTTCCGAAGCCGGGATTCTGGAGCACCAGGAGCCGAGCCCCGAATTCTTCTGCGATTTCTTCCATCGCGGGGATCTCGGAGGAGCCGTTCTCGCCGAGGAGGATCTCGCAATCGTTCCAGGAAGGCTGAGCCCGAAGACTGTCCAAAAGGCGTCGGACCTCCATCGCCGAGTTGTATCCGACAACGAGGACGGAAAAGATCGGAGTCTTCATGCCGGGACCAGGCCGCGGTACAGCGCTTCGTAGTCGCGTCCCATCCGCGCCAACCCGAAACGTTCGAGTCCCAGCTCGCGACCCGCCAATCGCATCGCGCGCGCGCGCGCGGGGTTGCCGATCGCATCACCCAGCACCGCAGCGAGATGTTCGCAGTCCCCACTGCGGAAGAGGTATCCCGTCCGCCCGTCCTCGACGACCTCGCGAAAGGGCCCGATGTCGGAATAGACGCAGAGCGTTCCGCAAAGGACCGCCTCGACGGAGGCCAGGCTCAACCCTTCGGCCATGGAGGTCATGCAATGGACGTCCATCGCGTTGTAGATGCCCTCGATGTCCGGGCGTGGAGGCAAAATCCTGATGGACTCGGAAAGGCCAAATTCGGAAATCTGACGCAGGACCTGCTGTTCCGCGTGCTGGGGATTGGCGTCGTTCGCCCCCCAGATCCGCACTTGGACGGGGATTCCGCGCTCCTTCAATCGGCTTGCGGCCTGCACCAGCAGATGCTGGGCCTTCCTGGTGGTGATGGATCCGACCGAGCCCACCAGGATATCGTCCTCACCGATCCCGAGTTCGGCCCGGATCCGTCTCCTGGCTTCGGCATCCGGACGGAATCTCGTCTCGTCGACGCCGTTCAGGATGGTCCGATATCGCTCGGGCGGCAACTTCTCGCGATCCAGGAAGTAGTTCTTGACGGATTCCGAGACGCACGTGACGGCATCCGTCCGAGACGACAGGAGTCGATTTGCCCTGTACGCCCACGTGGGCCACCACTCGTACAGGTTGTGCAGGGTCATCACCCGGTGCGGTACGCCCGCCACGATTGAAGCCGTGCGTCCCATCAACGAAGGGAAAAAATCGTGGGTGTGCAGGATTTGGATCCGATCCTGCCTCAGTTTCCGCGAAAGTCTGGCCCAGGCGGAGGCCATCTGTATCGGGGCGAGGACGGATGTGAACCGGTGTGGTCCACCGATGGCTCGGACCGGGATCCCGTGGACTTCGAACTCGCTCCGCCAGTGGTCGTCGCCGGTCCAGGAATACACCGTGAGGTCGAACGAATTCCGAGGCAGGACGTCGCGCAAATTCAGGACGAACCGCTCCAGACCACCCACCCATAGAGATGTGAGGAGGTGGCCGATCCTCGCTCGACTGACGGTGGGCTCGGCCATTTCGAAGGAATGTAGAACCGAGTCCGGAACTAAATTTCCTTCCTCAATCCTTTTCGGGAAGCTGGCTCGCCTACCGCCGATCGGAGAACGCGTTGGATCGACCTCTGGTGTCCGTCATCATCCCCTGCTACCAGGAGGAAAAGACGATCGGGCGGCTGCTGGCCGCCATCCGCGCCCAGACGTTCCCGTTGGACCGGATGGAGGTCGTGATCGCGGACGGGATGTCGACGGATGGAACCAGGGAAGCGATCGATGCGTTTGCCCGCGCCTGCCCAGAACCGGAAATACGGGTCATCGACAACCCGAACCGGATCATCCCCGCGGCATTGAATCTCGCGATTCAGGCCGCACGGGGCGAAATTCTTCTCCGGCTGGATGGCCATTCCCTCCCTTCCGCGGGGTATGTGAACACCTGCGTCCGGCTGCTTGCGGAGGGAAAAGGCGACATGGTCGGGGGGGTCTGGCACGTCGAGCCTGGCGACGACTCGTGGCAGGCGAGATCCATCGCCGCCGCCGCCAGCCACCCCGTCGGGGTCGGCGACGCCTACTACCGATGGGCCGTGAATGCCCGCGAAGTGGATACCTTGGCCTTCTGGGCCTTTTCAAAGGTCTGGATCGATCGCGTGGGACTCTTCGACGAGACGCTGCGATCCAACGAAGACTACGACTTCAATTCCCGATTCCGCGCCGCAGGAGGCAGGATCTGGTTGGACCCCTCCGTCGCTTGCGTCTACTACGCGCGCAGCCGGTTCGGCGCCTTGGCCCGCCAGTATTGGCGTTACGGTTTTTGGAAGGCCCGCATGGCCAGCCGCAAACCGGAGACCCTGCGGTGGCGCCAGGTTTTGCCGCCGCTTGGCGTGGTGGCAGTTGGACTTTCGATCGTCGCAGGGCTTTTTTTCCCTTGGACGTTGCTTTTCACCGGGGGGATCCTGGCCCTCTACGTCCTGACGATCTTTGCAGTCAGCATCCAGTCCGCCTGGAGGTTGAAGTCCTGGGACCTCGTCTTTGGCGTGCCGGTGGCCATTCCCTTGATGCACGGGGTATGGGGCGGTGCATTCCTGGCCGGTTTGGTTTCCAGCCCCCGGAAGCCTTGATCTACCCCCGCCGCTGCACCGGCCCGAAGGCGCGTTCGTAGCGGGTGAGGTTTTCCTGCAGCGTCTGGATGAGCGACACCATGTGCGACGGCGTGGTCACGATGCGCGCGCCCACCTTGGCCTTGGGGACCCCGGGCAACAGCCGCGCGAAGTCGATCACGAATTCGTGGGTGCTGTGGGAGACCAGGACGAGGTTGGAGTAGATCCCCTCGGCCTCCTTCTCCCCGAGCTCGATGTTGATGGCGTTTTCGCCTTCTTGGTTCACCGGTGCGACCATAGAGACCCAAACCTAGAATCCGCTCGCCTCCCAATGAGGGCGCCAGTTCGATTGCGGGGTCGATTTCTAGACTCTGCGGCCACGCCTTCGCCTCACCAGGAGCCTCCATTGCACGGGTCGTCCAACAGCCAAGCCCCCGTCGGGTTCGATGCTCCGGCGAGGGGATCGGAAATCCGATCCCGAAGCAAGATCCGGGCGGCGATCTCCTCGTTGCGGATCCACCAGTGGGCCAAGAACCTTCTGCTGTTCGCTCCACTGGTCCTGGACCACAGGTTGGGCTCCGCAAGGCCTGCATGGATGGCGTTGCTGGGCTTCGCGACCTTCTCCCTCTGCGCTTCCAGCCTGTACATCGTCAACGACCTGCTGGACAGGGAGCACGACCGAAAACACCCGGTCAAAAGACTCCGCACCTTTGCCAGTGGCGAGTTGGGACTCCCCACCGGGGTGGTTTTGGCCCTCCTGCTCGGATTCGCGGCCTTTGGGGCGAGCGTGCTCCTGGCACCGTGGGAATTCACGGGCGAACTCGCTCTGTACGCCGTCGCGACCTTTGCCTATTCCCTCTATTTCAAACGGAAACTCGCCTTGGACGTCCTTTTCCTGGCGGGATTCTACTCCGTCCGGATCCTGGCCGGCGGCGCGATCACCGGTGTGGAGGTGACCTCCTGGCTGATCGCGTTTTCCACGTGCTTCTTCCTGAGCCTTGCGTTGATGAAGCGGGTCCTGGAGATCGACCCCTCCGAAAACCATCCCGAGGATTCCCTGGACGGTCGGGGATATCAACATGGAGACCTGGACATCGTGCAGAGTGCGGGCGTCGCCACGGCCTTCCTGAGCATCGTGGTCTTCAGCTTGTACATCGCGATCGGCTCCAACGCGCAGTTGCATTACCGGCACCCCCAGCGACTCTGGCTGATGGCTCCCGTTTTGACCTATTGGTTTCTCCGGCTTTGGATCCTCGCCGGCCGCCGGGAAGTGGACGGGGATCCGGTCCTGTTCGCCGTGCGGGATCCGGTCAGTTGGATCTCCGG
>CAYXXL010000142.1:0-7363 GCA_964469025.1 uncultured Fibrobacteria bacterium | reverse complement strand
CGGATCTCCACGGCGATTCCCTTGCTCCGGAACAGTTCTTCCACCGGGCCGTGCTCGAACAGCACGATCTTTCCGTCGGGAATTCCGGATGCCAGTTGCGCCAAAGCGATTTCTCCGCCGCCGGGAACCCCCGATCCGTTCAGGAATACGACGCGGTCTCGCGTCATGCAGGCTTTTTGCGCAGCAGGAATTCCCACATGAGGACCAGGGCGAGTCCCACGAGAAGTCCGACAAGTCCCGCGACCACGGTGATGTTGGTGCGATTCGGTCCAACCCTCAGCGCAGGTCGGCTGGCGGGATCGAAGACCACCGCGGGAGGATAGAGCTGGTCCAGCTCGAGCCTCATCTGGTCGGCTTGCTGGCGGGCGTCCTGGTAGTCCTCCTGGGTGACCTTCAGATTGGACAGCAACTCGGCTTTGCGCGCCTGCAAGGTTCCGGACTCCATGGAGGCGTTGGCGTTGGTGAACCCCGCCACGGAATTGGAGGCCTGATTGTACTTCAGATGCGTCTCGTCGACGGATTTCTGCAGTTGGGCCAGGATGGTCTCCAGCCGATCCGTGCGGATGCGGTTCAGTTCCCGTTGCGTGACTTCCAGGACAAGGTCCGTCATCTGCGGCGCGATGTTCGGGTCCGTGGAGGTGAACGAGACCCGGATGATCCCGTCGCCTTGGTCGTCCAGGGTGACCGCCTTGGACAGGTTCAAGGCCGCCCTCTGCATGGCGGTGGGATTGGCGGTGTCGATGCCGATGATGGACGCCACGGACTGGAACGAAAGTTCGTTGGATCGCTGGATCTGGCGACGCAGGATGTCCATCATCACGGTCCGGGACGTCATCAGCGCCTGGTACAGCGAGAGCTCGGGGGACTTGTTGGTGGAATTGGAACTGCCCAGCTCGCCTCCCGGCGCCGCGTGCGTCTGCGAGCTGGAGGCGGGCACCAGGAGCGCGGTCGAGGTGTAGAGATCCGGCATGGACCTGGCATACCTGTACCCCAGCCCTCCGGCGATCGCCACCGTGATGGCCAAAACCCAGGACCGCTTCAGAACGAGGATGGTCAAGTCCCTGAATTCCAATTCTTCGGATGTTTTCATCGATCTTTGCCTGACCCGATTAGGAGGTTTGCACGAACGTGGTGGAATAATCTTAGAGAAATTTCCTTACATTGACGACATGCGCGCGCCCCAACGACACTTCGGACTCCTGGCTGTTTTTTGTCTTCTCCTGATGATCCCAGGCGTTTCCCGCGCCCAGGACGATTCGGACTTCGTTTCCGAACCCACGCCGAACAACGATTCCATCTTCGGAGGCGGTACGGCTCCGAAGGCCGGACGGGACTCGCTCGCCTTGACCATGCTCCGGGATTCGCTGTCCCTGGAGCGGTTGCGCGACTCCGTGAAACTCGCCGGACAGGTCCAGACGGCCAGATTGGACTCCATCAAGGACGACCGCCCCGGTCGGGCCTACCTGCGGACGGCGGACCCGTCCCTGTTCCTCAGCCACACCGGCTCCGTGGGTCCGGACTACCCGATCGGACCCGGTGATGTCCTGGTCCTCTACATCTGGGGACAGAAGCAGGCGCGATACGAATTGGAGGTGGACCGCGACGGCCAGGTGGAAATTCCCACCGTCGGCGTCGTTTCGCTCAACGGTGCGACATTCGGGGAGGCGCGCCACATCATCGGCAAGCGCCTCGGTTCCCTCTATTCGGGCCTCGGGTCGGGTCTCACCAATTTCGACCTCACGATGGACAAGCTCAAGCAGATCCGCGTCTTCGTCATGGGCGACGTCTACCGGGCGGGAGGCTACCTGCTTTCGGGAAACACATCCTCGCTCCAGGCGCTTGCCTTGGCTGGCGGCCCCACCCAGAAGGGATCCGAACGTCTCGTCCAGATCTCGCGCGGCGATGCCGAGATCAGCATCGACCTCTACAAATACATGTTCCTGGGCAAACGCCCCGCCAAGGATGCCCTGCAGGACGGAGACATCGTCCGCGTACCGCCCGCCCTGGGCACCGCGGATGTCGAAGGTGCCGTCTCCAGGCCTGGCAATTACGAAGTGCTCCCCGGGAGCACCGTCCAGGACTTCCTGAACTTCGCGGGAGGGTGCGCCCCCGATTGCGCCATGGACCAATCCGTCCTCCTGTCCCACGTCTCCGGAGAAAAGCAGTACGCGCAGGTCGTGGGCACCACCAAGGAAGTCCTTTCCGGCAGCAAATCCGCCGAGGTATCCGTCGGAGACCGGATCTTCGCACCCAAGAAGCAGCCGACGAAGCGGGCATCGCCGTACATCTCGGGATCCGTCATGGCACCGGGACCCTACCCCTACACCTCGAACCTCACGGTCCGCGATCTCGTCCGGGTGGCGGGCGGGCCATCGAGCGGCGCGATCCTTTCCCGAATCGTCGTCTTCCGGTTCGATACCCTGGGGGGGTGCGCCGTCCTGCGCACCAGCCTGGAGACCGGACCCGATTTGGCCGTGTTCCCGCTGGACTCCGTCGTGGTGGGCGACCGCACCTCCACTCCCGACACCACTTCGGACGTGGAGGTCTCGGGCGCGGTCCAGAATCCGGGCACGTATTCCTGGGCCAAGGGCATGAAGCTCAAGGACCTGCTCGCCATGGCGGGCGGCATTTCTTCCTGGGCCGATCCCCGGGAGATCAGGGTCCAGCAGGCCGACTCCGCGAGCGGAGCAATCCGGACCAGGACCATTCCGGTGGACACCAACCTGGCGGGCTCGTCGGGAGATCTGCCGCTGCAGGCCCGTGCGCTCGTGACCGTTCCCGCCCGACATGGTCGCTTCGCGCTCCCGAGGGTCGTGATCGCCGGGCATGTGCGGCAACCGCAGACCCTGCTGCTCTATTCCAGTCGGGAGAAGGTCGCCTCCGCCGTCGCCCAAGCGGGTGGATTGTCGAGCGCGGCCTATCCCGAAGGTGCCGTCTTGTGGAGAGCTTCGGAAGGTCGCATCCCCCTGAATCTTTCCCGGGCGCTTCAGCACCCCCGGTCGGACGACAACGTGGTCTTGCACCCGGGCGACTCCTTGTACATCCCGGACCGCCCCGCCACGGTGAGGGTGTCCGGGCGCGTCAACAAGCCCACGCAGGTGCTCTGGCGGGATGGGAAGAACTGGAAATGGTACGTGGACGCGGCCGGTGGCTTCTCCGACAGCGCGAACGTGCAGGGCGTGTACGTCCAGTACGCGGACGGGTCCATCCGGTCGTTCAACCAGGGCCTGGACGACCCCGAACCGGGTTCGGTGGTGGTGGTTCCCCATCTGGACCCCGGGCATCCCATCACCTCGCTCGACAAGATCTCCGCCTTCGGCACCATCGCCTCCGCGGTGGCGGCGCTGCTCACGGTGTACGTGATCTACCTCACCACACAGAAGTGATCCCCGCGACAGGGATCCCCGAGGCAGCGGATCCTACAGGGGATTGCTCCAGTTGGAGAGCAGGATGATCGTCATCCAGACGATCCCGACCGCCCATCGATAGCGAGGCCGGAGAGCGCTCATCCACTGGTCTCCGCCCTTGAAGTGCGGGATGGCCTGCAGGACCATGGCGAGGGCGCAGGTGACCAGGATCCTGGTCCAATCCACGCCTGCCGCGATCGCGGGCCAGATCGGCCCCAAGAAGATGGATTTGAGCATCCCGGTGGTGGCGCAATGGCAATCGTCGGAGTCGATCATGAAGCTGACCACGACGATGTTGATGGTCAGGAACCAGGCGCCCACCGCGATCCAGCGCGGATTCCCCATCGCTTTCGCCCACTTCCTGACTCGCTTGCGGGAGACCACGTAGAGGAACATGGAACCGCCTTGGAGCGTTCCCCAGGCCACGTTCCCCCAGGTCAAGCCGTGGGCCAACCCGCAACCGATGAACGTCACGGCGCAGGCGATCGAGATGGACCAGTAGCCCCAGTTTCGCAATGCGAATGTGATCTTCCCGAAGGCGTATTCGTTGAACCATGTGCTCACGGTCATGTTCCATCGACGCCAGAATTCGCCGATGTTCACGGAGAGGTAGGGAGCATCGAAGTTCGGGGGCACCCAGATCCCGAACATCCAGGCCGACGCCCTGGCCGCATCCACGACGCCCGAGAAGAGCAGCCAAGCCCCGATCATGAAGACCCATGCGCCGGCGACCACCCCGAGTCCGGACGAATTCTCGCCGAGGAGGTTGTGGGCCGGCTGGGAGATCTCGTGGTAGAGGGCGAGCTGCAGGAGTCCCCGGAACAGAAGCCAGAACGATTCCCCCGCCCGCCGCCAACTCCATTCGCGACGCGTGTCGAACTGGGGCAGCGTGTCCTTGGCCCGATCGATGGGGAATCCGCCACTGCGGGAGAACAGCGTCAGGAAGACCATGCTTCGCCAGAATCCGGGCTCCTTCCCGACCTGTTCCTGGAACACGTCCAGCGTCAGGGAAATCTTGCTGAAGAGCACGAAGACGTTGAACCCCACGGCGAAGAAGTTGACGACCTGCCGATCGGCGAACTGCGGCGCGCCCAGCAGCCGGATTCCGGCGAGGAACCCGTCCTGGAGGAATCCGGAAAGCATGATGCCGAGGATGACGAGGTTCGTGGCGATGGAAGTCGCCAGCAAGGCCCACCGGACGCGCCTTTCGCGGCTGCGGTGGATCCGCACGGCGATGCTCCACTCCAGCGCTCCACCCGCGAAGGACAGGAGGAAGAACATCGGGGAAATGTACCAGGTGACATCCGCGGCGAGGATCAGCAGGATGGCGTTCTGGAAGCCGACGCGGGGGACGCGATAGTAGGCGACGAGGGCCGCCAGGAAGACCAGCGCCTGGAAGGGATACAGCCAGAAAACGTGGACGGCCATGACATGGTCGAACTGGCCGACCCAGGTCGCGATGCCGTGCATGAGCTGGGTGGGTTCCCGGGAGATCATCTCAACAATCCTCGATCGCCGTCCGCAGGAATTCCGAAACCAGGCGCACCGGACTGTTTGGGCATGCCATGCGGAAAACCTAAGTGCTCCATCGGATCAATCACACCCCGGAGCCTCGGGGGCGATGCCCCGTTGGACGCAGGACCTCGAATGAGATCATCTTTGGGCGACCATCGCATCGTGCGGCGGAAGCAAATCCCATCGCCATCCAACAGAGCTCCAGAATGAACCTAGCCCGACATTTCCACTCCGCAGCCATCGAATCGCCCGACCGCACGGCCCTGTCCTGGGAGGGAGGCGAGGTCTCCTACGGCAGCCTGCTGGGCATCGCGCAGGCCTTGCGCAGGAAGCTGGTCCGGATTCCGCGGATCGGGCTTCTGGCACACAAGAGCCCCGTCGCCTACGCGGGGATCCAGTCCATCCTGTCCATCGGTGCGGCCTACGTGCCCCTGAATCCCACATTCCCCCCCCGACGGAATCTGCGGATGGTGCAACTGGCCGGAATCTCCACCTTGATCGTGGGAGAGGAATGCGCCGACGCCTTCGCGGAACTGCTCGCCCTGCACGACGGTCCCCTGCAGGTCGTGACGCTGGGAGCGATCGACAAGGTCCGCCGCGCGGTCGGCCAGCGCGAAGACGTGGAGCTGCGCGAGGCCGTGGTCGACCCCGCCCTTCCCCTGGTCGCACCCGACGAACCCGTCGACGGCACGGCCTACATCCTGTTCACCTCCGGCAGCACGGGCGACCCCAAAGGGGTCATGGTGACCCATCCGAACCTGGACAGCTACCTGGACTCCTTCCTGGAGAAGTTCCCCCTCTCGCCCCAGGACAGGGTCTCCCAGACCTTCGATCTCACCTTCAATACTTCGGTCCACGACCAGTTCATCACCTGGAAGACCGGGGCGTGCCTGGTTCCCGTCCCGAACGCGCTGATCCTGACACCGCTGGAATTCGCCGACGAACACGGAATCACGGTCTGGTTCTCCGTCGTGTCCGTTCCGGCGCTGATGGAGACGTCCCGCCAGGTCCGCGACGGAGCCCTCCCCAAGCTGCGGCTCTCCATGTTCTGCGCCGAAAAATTCACCTGGAACACGCTCCAGGTCTGGAAGCGGATCGCACCCAACAGCAAGTACGCGAACATCTACGGCCCCACGGAAGTCACCATCTCCACCATCACCTTCAGCATCCCCGACGACTTCTCGGAAAGCGACTGCCACCACGGGGGGATTCCGATCGGCAACGTGTATCCGCGCCAATTGGAGGAGATCCGCCGACCCGACGGCACCCTGTGCGATCCGCTGGAGGAAGGCATCCTTTGGCTGGGAGGCGACCAGGTCACGCCGGGATACCTGGATCCCCAGAAGACCGCAGAACGGTTCGTGCCCAGGAACGGCGAGGTCTGGTACCGCACCGGAGACATCTGCTTCCACGACAGGCACGGCCGCATCCAGTTCGTGGGCCGCGAGGACTTCCAGGTCAAGGTGACGGGATACAGGATCGAACTGGGCGAGATCGAAGCGGCCTTGCTGCACGCGAGCGGAGCGTCCTTCGCCGTGGCCGACGTCTCCAACCTCCGCGGAGGCACCGACGAGATCGTCTGCGTCCTGCCCACCTCCTGCGCTTCGCGCAAGAAGGAGTTGAAGGAGATCTTGACCTCCGCGCTCCCTCCGTACATGGTGCCGAGGGTCTGGAAATTCCAGGACGACCTGCCGCTCAATTCCAACGGCAAGGTCGACCGCAAGGCGCTCAAGGCCGCCTGGCTGGCGGCGGCCAAGGACGCGGAGGACGCCTGATCGGAGCTGGCCCTTCGCGGGGAAGGGTCGCTACTTCGCCAGCTTGGCCTGGACGGCGTCGACCAGATCGCCGATGGTGGTGATGGTCTGGAAGTCGGACTGGTGGAACTCCACTCCCGTCTTCTTCTCCAACCGCACGATGATGTGCATGTTGTTGAGCGAGTCCCACCCCGGGACCTGGCTGAAGGGCGTGTCGAGCCCGAATTCGATGTCCTCGTCGTCGATGACGTCCCGCACGATGGCGAGAAGCGTCTGCAGGATCTGTTCGTTGGCCATGACGTGAATCTAGCCCTTCCCCTCCCCGGATGGCTATCTCGGCGAGGGTGGGGGCCGACCGTTCCCGGATTGCTACGATGCCCCTGATGCATTCGACCACCCCACCATGCGCACCCGAGGATCCGGGCAGCGGCACGGAAACCGCCCTCGAAGCCGGTCGCGGATGAGCCAGGAACTCGGACGCAAGGTCCGCACCAGCATACTGGCCCTGCAAGGGCGCCAAGCGGGCATCTTCGCGATCAACATGGGCGTCGGGATCGTGCTGGCCCGGAAGCTGGGTCCCGAAGTCTTCGGGCTCTACGGGATCGCGACCTTCTGCCTGTCGCTGATCACGATGGTGACGGATTTTGGCCTGGGGGGGTCGCTGGTCCAGCGCAAGGGGACCTTCGG
>CAYXXL010000141.1:0-7388 GCA_964469025.1 uncultured Fibrobacteria bacterium | reverse complement strand
CTTCCCGGGATCGAAGGCGCGACGAGATATATTCCCGGCATGAGTTATCGGGAACTCCCACCCTTGGAACGGGCGCATCGCGCGTTGATCGTGCTGTCCAGAACCGGGGGTCGGCTCGCCGAGGTCTTCGAAGGCCTTTCCAACTGGGAACGGTTGTGGAAGCCCGAGGACAAGGTCTGGAGCTGCGTGCAGGTGGCCGCCCACCTCCTGGACGCGGAACTGGTCAACGCCTATCGGATCCGCACGGCCTTGGCCAACCCGGGCACGACCATGGAGCCGTTCGACCAGGATCGCTGGGTGGATCTTCAGGGATGGGGCGAACGGCCCGTGGACGATGTCCTGGCGGCGTTTTCGGCCCTGCGCCGAACCACGGTCTCGCTCCTCTCCGGCCTCTCCGACGACGAATGGCTTCGCCACTACGTCCACCGAGAGCGCGGCATCCAGACCATCGCCGACACGGCGGCCTTCCTCGAGGAGCACGACGCCCGGCACCTGGTGCAACTGGGCCGCACCGCCGAGCTGGCCCGCCACGCCCGCGCCGTGGCCTGAGCCGCGGCCTTCCGGACCTTCCGCGGACCTACCTTTCCCGCGTTCCATGAGCACGAAGATCCAACCGCCCAAGGGGACCCGCGACTTCTATCCCGCCGACATGGCCGTGCAGAACCACATCTTCTCCGCGTGGCGCCGCGTCTGCGCCCGCTTCGGGTTCCAGGAGTACGAAGGTCCGAGCTTCGAGCACCTGGAGCTGTACACGGACAAGTCCGGCGAGGAGATCGTGGGCCAGCTCTACAACTTCAAGGACAAGGGCCAGCGCGATCTCGCGCTGCGTCCGGAGATGACCCCGACCCTCGCGAGGCTGGCCAACCAGTTGGGTCGGGATCTCCGCAAGCCCGCGCGGTGGTTTTCCCTGCCCAGGCTGTGGCGCTACGAGAAGCAGCAACGCGGGAGGTTGCGCGAGTTCTTCCAGCTCAACATGGACATCCTGGGATCCGATTCCGTGGAGGCCGACGCCGAACTGATCGCCGCCGCCTGCGCCATCTGCTCCGAGCTCGGCCTGGAGGCCGGGGACGTGGTCGTGCGCATCTCCAGCCGCCGCCTGGTCAGCACCCTGCTGGACGAGCTGGGCTGCACGGACAAGCCCGCGGTTTATCTGGCGTTGGATCGAAAGGAAAAGCTTTCACCCGAGGACTTCGAGACGGGGCTGATGATGGCCGGCATGAATCCAGAAGGTATCAGTAGGGTATCGACACTTTTTGCTCTCGCTGAACTTCGAGACGTTCGACATCTCGTGAATTCGGACGAAGCCAAGTTGGCGCTCGCGGAGCTGGAGACCCTCTTCGCGCTCCTTTCCGCCCACGGCGTCTCCGAGTGGGTCCGCTTCGATCCCACGGTGGTGCGCGGCCTCGCCTACTACACCGGCGTGGTCTACGAGGTCTTCGACGCGGGCCGGAGCCTCAGGGCCATCGCCGGCGGCGGACGCTACGACGATCTCCTGCAGAAGCTGGGCGGCGAACGCCTCCCCGCGGTGGGGTTCGGCATGGGCGACGTGGTGATCGCGGAGCTCCTGAAGGAGAAGGGCCTGCTCCCTTCCGCGATCCCCGGGCCGGACCTCTGGCTGGTGTCCCTGGACGGAGATGGACGGAAATTGGCAAACCTGGCCGCCCGCCTTCGCGCCTCGGGACGCGAGGTGGGATTCTCCTTCGGAGGCGGCAAGGTGGGCAAGCAGATGCAGGCGGCCCAGGAAAACGGGGCCAAACGCGCGGTCTTCGTGGGCTCCGATCGCGTCCTGGCGTCCGAGGTGGAGGTCAAGGACCTTGCCACCGGCGAACAGAAGACGGTTCCCGTCGAGGCGTTGTGCACCTGAACGGAAGCGACGCCCGCTCGATCCGGGGCAGCCACGGATCGGAACCGTGGCGCAGGGGCGGGAGCCCATGGGGACCGGGGTGATCCGGGTCCTGGACGAACTCGTGGTCAACCGCATCGCCGCCGGCGAGGTGGTGGATCGCCCCGCGTCCGCCGTCAAGGAACTGGTGGAGAACGCCCTGGACGCGGGTGCCCGGCGCATCAAGGTGCGGCTGGAAGGCGGCGGTCTGGACCTGATCTCCGTGGAGGACGACGGCGCCGGTCTGACGGCGGAGGATCTGGGCCTGTGCTGGCTGCGCCACGCCACCTCCAAGCTGGAGCGTTTCGAGGACCTGGCGACGGTGGGAACCTACGGCTTCCGCGGCGAGGCGCTGAGCTCGCTCGCGTCCGTGGCCGAGCTGCGCATCGACACCCACCACCTGTCGGAAACCGATGGGCGCGCGATCGTGGTCCACGGAGGAAACATGGTTTCCCAGTCGCCCTCGGGTTGGCCTCGCGGCACCAGGGTGGAGGTGCGGGGACTGTTCGCCGGAATTCCCGTCCGCCGCCGCTTCCTGGGTTCCGCCCAGTCGGAGGCGAGCAAGGTGCTGGGGACCCTGGTGCGCCAAGCCCTGTTCCGACCGGAAGTCGAATTCCGTCTTTTCCATGGGAACCGGGAAATCCTGCATGTGCGCCCCTCGGACCGCCGCCAGCGCTGCCGGGACCTGCTGGGTGCCCTGTCGGAGGGAATGGAGCCGGTGGAATGGACCGACCGGAGCCTGTCCATCCAGGGCATGGTGGGTGCTCCGGGAACCGACCGGGGTCGCGCCGACCAGATCCACTTCGCCGTGAACCGACGACCGGTCTCCTCGGGGACCCTGGCACGGGCGGTCTCCCAGGGATTGGGACTTCCCGCGGGTCGCCACCCCGTCTGCGTCCTGGATCTGTCCATTCCGCTGGAGCATGTCGACGTCAACGTCCACCCCCAAAAGAGGGAAGTTCGGTTCCAGGCGGAAGCGATGGTCTTCCAGGCGGTCACGGACGCCGTCTCCCGGGCCTTGGACAAGCGTTCGAGCCTGCCGCTCTTTCTACCCTCGGCGTCCGCGGAGGAAGCGCCTTCCCTGCCTGGGTTCGAGGAATCTCCTGTTCCGCTGCCGGAGGCCTTCGAGCCGCCCTTTTCCGGCATCGACCCCTCCCAGGTGGACTTGTTCGCGGCGACCAACCCCAATCTGGTCGCCTTCCCTTCCACGAGAACGCCCAGCGTCGCGCAGGAATCCGTCCGCACCTTCGCGGATTCGGGCGTGCCGTTCCTGCAGGTGGACGGCTACATCCTCTGTCCGCTCCAGGGGGGGCTGCTCTGCCTGGACCAACGGGCCGCCCATGAACGTGTGCTTTACGAACAGGCGTTGGCCAGCCTCGCTCGCGAGGGAGCGCTGCCCTCGCAGCAATTGCTCTTTCCGCGGGCGGTGGAACTGCCCGTGCGCGAGTACGATACGGCGGTCTCGAACCTGGAAGCGCTCCGGGCCCTCTCCTTCGACCTCGAGCCGTTCGGGGGCTCCACCCTCCTTCTGCGCGGAATTCCAGTTTCCACCACCCAGGAGGAAGGCGAACACCTCCTCCTGGACGTGCTCGCCGCCGTTGCGGAGGAAGAGCCCACCACGGCGCGGCTCCACATGGCCTTCGCCGCATCCTTCGCTCGCGCGGCCGCCCTGCGCCGAAACGAAGAACTCTCCCCCCAGGAGCGTTCGGCGCTGGCCGACGAGTTGTTCGCCTGCGCGGAACCTTGGCAGACGCCCAGGGGAAAGCAGACGGTGGCAAGGATCGCCGCCGCCGATCTCGAACGTCTCTTCCACTGATCCGGATTCGCTGCCGAGCACGGGAAGAAGTCGCGGGATCAAAAAAATTTGGCGCAGCACCCTTGACTTCCACAAGCCTTAAGCGTAACTTAAGCTCCGGATGCTCGCCGTTTTGCGCGGGGAATTGGCGGCGACATCCTTTGGCGGCGAGGTTTACCTCGCCGCCCTTTTTGTTTGCCATGCGTCCCGGTTGCGGTGGTCCATTGTCACGCCCCGGTCATTCTTGGGTCGGCCATCGCCGCCCGCTCCGGAATCGGTTTCAGGAGCATGCTTCCGCCCCATTGGATGGGTACCTTGTCCCGACTACGAATGAATAGATCCCTGGGGATGCATCGAGGCCGCTGGACACGGTCGGCTTTGGCCGGGTGTCTGGTGCTGGTGTCGATGCAGGCTCGTTCCGATCCCCCGGTCTATGTTCCCTTGCCCCAGGCGGCGACCCCGTTCGCGGACCCGGAAACGCCCGCAGCCCTCCTGCACCCTCCGCCCCAGTCGGCCACGACGGAATACCAGATCGGATTCGACACCAGGCAGGTGGACATCCAGAGCTACCTGAAGGTGGACACCACCCTGGGACTCGATTCCACGAATCTCTGGGAGAACCACTACGGAGAGTTGTCCGACTACCTGGCCGACATGCTGGCCGCCAGCCGCCGCAAAGCGCTCGACAGGGAGCTTTCGGGGCAGGCGAGACAATCGGATTCCGCGGCGGAGGCGGCCAACCGCTACGAACTCCCCGTGAGGATCCCCGAGTGGGCCAAGCGGCTCGGCCTTTCCAAGCCAGCCCTCTCCCTGACCGGATCCTACACGCTGCAGCTGAAGGCCGCCTCCCATTGGACCAGCGCCGAAGAGGCGGCGGGAACGGCCAACAAGATTCCCGACTTCTCTCCCGAACAGATCCCCAACATCAACCTGACGGGACAGATCGGGCAATTCGTGTCCATGAGCCTGACCTGGAACCAGGCCGGGTTCGGGGCCACGCAGAACCAGGATTTGCACATCAAGTACGCGGGCCAGAAGCCCGAGGACACGGAAGACGACATTTTGCAGGAGGCGGAATTCGGACAGATCCAGCTCGCGCTGCCCGGCACCAGCCTCACCGGATATTCCGAAGCCGCTTCGGGCGTCCTGGGCCTGCGCGCCAAGATGAGGTTCGGGGACCTGGACCTGACCTTGGTGGGGGGGTCGCAGAACGGCGAACAGCAGAAGCAGCACATCGGGCGCGGCGCCACCGTGAGCGTGCAGCCCCTGATCCGCGACCGCGACATGGACGTGGGCTACGATTTCTTCCTGACCTACCAGGCCCGGAAGAACTGGAGCGCTGCTGGGGGTGCACTGGCTCCGCAGAACACTCCGAATTTGAATGCACCCGCGAACTACAACGTGTACCAGCGGGTGAAGCCAACGGACGTGTCCACCCACCCAAACTGGTCCATGTCCACCGGGACGGCGACATCCTACGACAGCAACGGGGTCGCGTTCTACACCACGCCGTCGGGACAGTACTGGCGACTGCTCACCTACGGGACGGACTACTACTGGCAGAACGGCGTGCTGCGCATGACCCGCTCCGGAGCCGCTTCCACCGGACAAGCCCTGGGCGTCATTTGGCAGGCATACAATTCCGGCGGCCCCAATGGAACGAGTCGCGGAAGCGGGGGTTCCGGAACCAAGACCGTGAATTTGAGCCTCCTGTACGCCGACGACCACGACGATCCCAACCTCCAGAAGCTGCAACTGCGCAACCGCTACTACAAGTTGCCCACCGTGGCCACCAGCGACCAGGCCAACATGACGCTCAAGATTCTGGACAACACCTCCACCCGAGGAGATCCCAGCGTGGACTCCGCAGGCGTGTCCTGGGCGCAGGTCTTCAAGCTCGCGGACGGCAACGGCAGGCTTTTTTACGACAACTCCATGATCTTCGACTGGGCGAACCACGCCTTGATCTTCCCCGACCTGGAGCCGTTCCGCGCTTTCGGCCAGGCCGCCGACTACGACACCATCCGCACGGCCCTTCCCACGCTGCCTTCGCGCTTCTCCATCCAGATCACCGCGAAATCCACCTCCGACTCCATCCAGATCGGAAGCCGCGACGTGGCCAGCGTGAGCGGGACCAACTGCGTGGACATCATCCAAGGCTCCGAGGTGCTCACGCTGAACGGCTCCACCCGCCTGACGAAAGGAGTGGACTACGACGTCCAATACCAGACCGGGACCATCACACTGCTCTCTTCCCGGGCCCGCGACCCGTCCGCCGACATCCAGGTCGACTACACCTGCACGCCTTTTTTCTCGCTGGCCAACCGCACCGTGGCCGGAGCCCGTCTGGACTACCAACTGCCGGAAATCAGCAAGGAATCGGAAATCGGCGCCACGTTCCTGTTCCGTTCGGAGACCACCACGGACCCGAGACCGCAACTGGCACGCGAGGGCAGCACCGCCATGCTCTGGGGTGCCAACCTCCTGTTGGCGGGAGAATCCGAAACCCTGACCGATTGGACGGGCATGATCCCCCTGATCAAGGCCAAGGCCGACTCCAAGTGGCAGCTGGAGATGGAAGGGGTGCAGAGCCTGGTGGACCCGAACCCATCGGGATACGCCTTGGTGGACGACTTCGAGAGTTCCCAGCTGGACAACGAGCTCCCCATCAACCGACTCGGATGGTACCAGGCGAGCCCGCCCGGAGGCTCCAACACCAGCAACGTGACAGATTCCACCTACGACGACACCTTGAACTACCAGCACCAGGGCGAGTTGGTGTGGTCCTCGAACGCGCAGGTCAAGCTTTCCGACATCTACCCGACCCACGACGACGGCACCGGTGCTCCTGCGGTGCAGAATGTGCTCCACCTGCGCTTCGAGCCCAACGAACGCTCCGGTTCCGGCATGTCCTGGGGGGGCATCATGCGCTCCATGCCGCCCAGCAGCCGGAACCTGACCAGCGACGCCTACCTGGTGGTGGTGGTCCAAGGTTCGGGTGGCGACCTCAACTTCGATTTCGGCGACGTCAGCGAAGACCTCTCCATCGACGGAAACGCTCCGGATGGCAGGCTGGAGAGCGAAGACCTGGACACCAACGGCCTTCCCACGGGACGGAAGCAGAACGACCTCGGGTTGGACGGCAAGGCCGACACCGCGGAAGTCGCCAAGGTCTGGACCTGCTACAGGCTGGACTGCCAGTCCACGGAGCGCACCCACAACGGGGTGCTGGACCCGGCCGGAGACGATTTCCGGCCCGACGCCATCAGCTCGGACCCGGATGCCTCCATCGACGGGACGCAGGGCAACGACGACTACGTGGACGGGGGCTCGAACACCTTCTTCGATTCGGAGAACCTCTTCGGGGACGGGACCCTCCATACTCTGAATGCATACAACCGCTTCCGGATCGTGATGGGGGGGCAGGACTCCACGCCTTACCAAGCCCTGGCCAACGGCTACCGGCTCTACCAGATCCCGCTGAACAAGCCCTTCCAGCAGAGGGGGGGAGGGGCCAGTTGGAACCAGATCAACTACGTGCGCGTGTGGGTGGATGGATTGACCACCGCCAAGGGCGCCAACATCCTGCGCGAGGACTACCAGATCGCTCGGATGGCCCTGTTGGGAAACCAGTACCTGGCCAGCGGCCACCTCTCCAAGAACGACGACACCACCGTGGTGGACAGCTACCTGTCGCCGATCCTGCGCCGC
>CAYXXL010000140.1:0-7412 GCA_964469025.1 uncultured Fibrobacteria bacterium | reverse complement strand
CACACGATGGCCGCGACGTGGGTGACCACGAAGACGAGGAAGATGGGCACGAGTGCCGTGACCGATTCCTTGGCCCCCCGCAGGTTCATCGCGGTGAGCAGGAGCAGCCCCGCCACCTCGCAGGGGAACTTGAACCAGAGCAGATGCTGGGGCAGGAAGCTGAACACGGCGTCGGCGCTGGAGGCCACCGAAAGTGTGATGGTGAGCACGTAGTCGATCAGGAGCGCGCAACCCGAGAACATGCCCCAGCCCGGGGAGAGCAGCTTGGAGGCCACCAGGTAGCCGCCGCCGCCGGAGGGGAAGGTCTCGATGATCTGGCCGTAGCTCGCCGAGATGATGAAGACGGTGAGAGCCGTGCCCAGCGCCACGAAAAGGGCCAGGGCCGGGTGGGCCCCCAGCGCCCGGAAGGCCTCTTCCGGACCGTAGCAGGAGCTGGAAAGACCGTCCGCGCCCAGGCCCACCCAGGCGAAGAAGGGCAACAGGGAGATCTGGTGGAAGATGGAATGGTCGAACGGGTCGCGCGGGTTCCCGAGCACTTTGTGGCGCATCCGGCGGAGGATTCCCTCCCGGCTTGCGGACAGATCCTGACTTTCCGTCAGGGGCGTGGGCGCGTCGTTCATCGTTCCTCCAGATGGGGGAGGTCGGCTTTTTCCGCCAGGCAGCGGCATCCGACTCCGGTTTCGGTGAGCAGGTAGGCGGGACGGGCGGGATCGTCCTCGAGCTTTTTTCGCAGATGGGCCATGTAGATGCGAAGGTAGTGCGTGTCGTCCCCATGCCCGGGTCCCCAGACCTCCTGGAGCAGGTGGCTCTGCGTCGCGACCTTGCCCTCGGCCCTCACCAGCTGGACCAGCAGGCTGAATTCCACGGACGTCAGGCGGACGATCTCCCCGTTTCGATGGACGGTGCGACCTGGAATGTCCACGACCACGTTTCCGAAGCGGTAGAACGCGCCTCGGGACCCTCGCCCTTCCCGACGGCGAAGGAGCGCGCGCAGACGGGCCAGCAGTTCCGGTACGCCGAAGGGCTTGACCAGGAAGTCGTCGGCACCGGCGTCCAGCGCAAGGACCTTCTCCTCCTCCGCGCCGCGGGCGGACAGAACCAGGACGGGAGTGTCGGACCATTGCCGCAGTTCGCGGAGGAATTCCTTGCCGTCGAGGTCGGGAAGCCCCAGGTCCAGCACGATGAAGTCGGGGCGATGCGAACCGGATTCCACCATCCCTTCGCGCGCGCTCGAGGCCGTCCTCACCTGGAAGCCCTCCTGGAGGAACACATCCCTGAGGACGCGGACGATGGAGTGGTCGTCCTCCACCACGAGCACGATTCGCCCGCTCACTCCGAAGCCTCTTCTTCCGGCGGTTCCGGCGGCTTCCGATCCTGGGGGAGCACCAGGACGGCGCGAGCCCCTCCATGCGGCGAACATCCCGTCTCCAGCGTCCCCCCGTGGGACTCCGCGATGGCTCGGCACAAGGAAAGACCGATACCCTCCGAACCGTTCTTGGATTCATCGAAACCGACACCGCGATCATCCAGCCCGATGCGAACGATCTTCTCCCCCGACTCGACCCACATGCGCAGGGGAGTTTCCGGTGGGGTATGCCTCGCGGCGTTGTCCAAGAGGTTGACCAGCACGCGTTCCACCAGGACGCCGTCGCACCAGACCAACGGAACGCGGTCGGAAACCTGGATGGTGATCTCCCTGCCGTTCAGCAGCGATTCCCGCTGCCTCAAGGCGCCGTCGATGAGCTCCTCGGCCGAATTCCAATCTTGCCGAAGCTTCACCCCGCCGGCCTGCAACCTGGAGAGTTCCAGCAGGTTTCCCACCAGGTCCGACATGCGGCGCACCTCGGCGGCCACTTCCCTGGTCTTGGACCGAACCCGGTCCTCCATTCCGCCCAGGTCCGCGTCCAGGGATTCGACGCCGGCCAGTATTCCCGTGAGCGGCGTCCGGAGGTCGTGGGACAGGGTGGACAGGATCCTGCTCCGCATCCGTTCGCCCTGCATCCTGAGCAACGCGTCGCCTGCGACTTCCACGAAGTGGATGCGCTCGATGGCGAGGCCGCTGAGCGATGCCACGGTTTCGAGGAAGTCCATCTCCTCGCTTCCGAAATTCCTCGCAGGGACCAGCAGGACCCCTCGGGTCTTGCGCGGCGCCCGCATTGGAATCGCCGAATAGCCCTGGGGTGCCGTGGCCAGGGAATCGAAGGAGATCCTCGGTTCCAGGGCGAGCGTCCGTCGGATCCCGTCCACGGCGATCGCCGAAACCTGTTCCATCGAGATGGCTCCGGAAAAATCGCGCGAGATCCGAGCCGTCGCCTGGGCCCGCTCCTGTCCCCTCCGCGCGGATTCGGCCTGCTGGCGCAATCCATCCGCGAGATGTCCGATGAAAAGCGCGATCCCCAGGAGCAGGAAAAGCGAAACGAGTTCCGGTTCCGAGACGCGGAAGGAGAAACGCGGAGGCAGGAAGAAGTAATCGTAGGCCAGCACCCCCAGGACCGCGGCCAGTATCCCCGGTCCCCGGCCCCAGTTGGCCGAAGCCACCACCGCGGCGGTGAGGAACAGGAGAGACAGCTGCGAAGCTCCGACGATCCTTTCCATCAGGAACGAAAGGACGATGGCCCCGACGAAGATGGCCAGCGCGTTGAACCAGGGCATCACGGCTTTCCAAGGACGATCCCGCACGCGCCAGAAGGTATTTCCTGGATCCGACCCCAAAGTCGGATTCCACAGCTCCCGTCGTAAACGCGGCGTATAATTGGCATTGTGCCACTTTGACGGTTCCCAGGCACTTTTCCCATGCGATGCCGCCCCGCGGCGAGCACGGGTCTGGAACCGAAATTGTCAATCGAGATCGTCCATGGTGCGCTCCATTGGAAATTCCTCGAGGGACAGCTCGCGATCGGCTCGGAACGGGGGGTGAGCGCCGGGCAGGAAGCGCCGGAAAACGTTGGAACATCGGAACTCGCGGGCACCGGCCCTCCGAGCATGCTGTGGACGAATTCCGTCCCACCCGGGAGGGATTCTCCCGCCGCGCCCCCGACCGGGCCGGGGATTCCTATTTTTTCGCGCCTCCTTCTTCTCCACGAGGCAACCGATGTCCGATTCGACCATTCCCGAAGAACTCCGATACACCCCCAGCCACGAATGGGTGCGCCTGGAGGCGGGCGTGGCCACGATCGGCATCACCGACCACGCCCAGCACGAACTGGGAGACATCGTTTTCGTGGAACTGCCCGACGTGGGGCGGAAGGTGGAGCTCGGCAAGGGATTGGCGGTCATCGAGGCCGTCAAGACCGTCGCCGACGTCTTCTCCCCCGCCGACGGCGAAGTCGTGGAAGTGAACGGCACCCTCGCCGACGACGCGGGCGCCATCAACAGGAACGCTTTCGAGGCCTGGATCGCCAAGATCCGCTTGACGGGCCCGCTTTCCACCGACCTCCTGGACGCAGCCGGTTACAAGGCCCAACTGTGAGCCATCGCTTCATCCCTCGGACCCCCGACGAGGAATCCGAGATGCTCACCGTGTCCGGAGTCGGCAGGTTCGAGGATCTGATCTCCGCCATCCCCGCCCATCTGCGGCTTTCCCGTCCCCTGGACCTGCCCAGATCCCAGTCGGAAATGGCCCTTTCGAGAGAGGTCCGCAGGCTGTCCGATCGGAACCTGGGTCTGTCCGACCTGACCAGTTTCCTCGGTCTGGGCTGGACCAAGCACTTCATCCCGGCGGCGGTCGACAGCATCGTGTCGCGCAGCGAATTCACCACGGCCTACACCCCCTACCAGGCCGAAGCCTCGCAGGGAAGCCTGCAGCAGATCTTCGAATACCAGACCATGGTGGCCGAACTCGCGGGCATGGAGATTTCCAACGCCTCCCTCTACGACGGGGCAACGGCCCTGGTGGAGGGGCTGGTCATGGCCTCCGCATGCAGCAAGGGCAGGAAGGCTTTCGCCATCGCCAGGAATCTGAACCCGCGCTGGCGCGAGGTGGCGGAAACCTACGCCGGCTCCAACGGCTGGACATTCCACGACGTCGGGTGGGACGCGCACACCGGTGCCACGGACCGTGCGGCCCTCGAACGCCTCCTCGCCTCCTCGAAGGATCTGGCCGCGGTGGTGGTGCAGACCCCCGACGTCTTCGGACAACTGGAAGATCTGGCGGGGCTCGCCGAACTGGCCCACGGCGTCGGAGCCGTCCTGCTGGTCGCAGCGGATCCTCTGGCGTGTGCCGTCGTCGAACCCCCCGGATCCTCCGGGGCGGACATCGTGGTTGGCGAAATGCTGGGACTGGGAATTCCCACCAGCCTGGGTGGTCCGGGGCTCGGGTACTTGACCACCCGCAAGGCGCATCTTCGCCAGATGCCCGGACGCGTGGTGGGTCGGACCGTGGATGCGGTGGGAAAGCGCGCGTATTGCCTGACGGCGCAGACCCGCGAACAACACATCCGTCGGGAAAAGGCGACCTCCAACATCTGCTCCAACCAGGGACTGATGACGGTGGCCGCTTCCGTCTACCTCGCGCTGCAAGGCCCCCAGGGACTCGCCGAGGTCGCGGAGCACTGCGCTTCCCGGCTCGCCTACATCCGCACCGGACTGGATTCCGCCGGAATCCACCCCCTGTTCCCCGGCGCATCGGTCCAGGAGCAGACCTTCCTCCTGCCTCCGGGTTCCCGCGCACGGGTGGAAGCCGCCTGCCGGACGGCACGGCTGTTGCCCGGAATTTGGTTGTCCGATCTGCTGCCGGGGGTGCCCACCGAGGCTCTTCTCGTCTGCGCCAGCGAAACCCACACGCGACAGGACCTGGACCTTCTCGTGTCCGCCCTGTCCTCCGCAGGAGGAGCCGCCTGATGCCCGTGGACGACACCGGTCGCACCCTCTTCGAACGCAGCCGCCCCGGACAGCGGGGCACGGGCGCCCTGGAATGGGACGTTCCCCGTCCAGGTCTCGCCACCCTGATTCCGGACAAATTCCGGCGCAAGCGCGCTCCCCGGCTCCCGGAACTTTCCGAGGGGGAGGTGGTGCGCCACTTCGTGAACCTTTCGACGAAGAACCACCACATCGACAAGGGGTTCTACCCGCTGGGTTCCTGCACCATGAAGTACAACCCCAAGGTGCACGAGACCCTCGCCCGCCTGCCGGGCTTCACCACGCTCCACCCGATGCAACCCGCGGAGACCATCCAAGGGGCCTTGGAGCTCATGTGGCGTCTGGAGCGGATGCTCGCCGAAATCTCCGGCATGGAGGCGGTCTCGCTGCAGCCGGCAGCCGGAGCGCACGGAGAGCTGACGGCCCTCCTGGTGGTGCGCGCGTGGCACCTCTCGCGCGGCGAGGACCGGAGGAAGGTCCTCATCCCCGATTCCGCCCACGGCACCAACCCCGCTTCCGCCGCGATCGCCGGATTCGAATGCGTCACGGTGAAGTCGGGACCGGACGGACGCGTGGACGTGGACGATCTCCGCTCCAAGTTGAGCTCGGACGTGGCCGCGTTCATGATCACCAACCCGAACACCGTCGGACTCTTCGAGACCCGGGTGGAAGAGATCTGCTCGGCCTGCCATTCCGTGGGAGCGCAGGTCTACATGGACGGGGCCAACCTGAACGCCCTGGTGGGAATCGCGCGGCCCGGCGACCTGGGTTTCGACCTGATGCACTTCAATCTGCACAAGACCTTCACGACTCCGCACGGCGGCGGCGGTCCCGGTTGCGGACCCATCGGGGTGAAATCGCACCTCGCCCCGTTACTGCCGTCCCCCCGGGTGACGCACCACGACGGCGCCTACGGTCTGGATCGGCCCTCCACCTCCATCGGACCCGTCCATGGCGCCTTCGGAAATTTCCTCATGATGGTCCGCGCCTACGCCTACGTGCTCGCCATGGGTCCGGAAGGCATGGCGGACATAGGCCGCACCGCGGTCCTCAACGCCAACTACCTGTACGGGAAGATCAAGGGGAGCCTGCAGACCAAGTATGCCGGACCCTACATGCACGAGTTCGTGCTGGACGGGTCCCCGCTCAAGAAGAACGACCTCCACACCTCCGACTTCGCCAAGAGGCTCCTGGACTACGGCGTCTACGCGCCGACCATCTACTTCCCGCTCATCGTTCCCGAAGCCATGATGATCGAGCCCACGGAAACCGAGAGCAAAGCCACGCTCGACGAGTTCGCCGACATCTTCCTGGAAGTGTGGCGCCAGTCCGTGGAAGAACCGGAAACCGTCCGCACCGCCCCCCACAACCTGCACCTGAGACGTGTGGACGACGTCAAGGCCGCGAAGGACCTGGTGCTGACCCACCCCTTCTGAAGTCCCGGAAAAACCTTCCAAGGGACCACCCGACTGCCGTTCATCCTGAGGAGTCGACTGCAAGGAGGCGTCTCGAAGGGTGGGCGGGATCCTACCCGAATTCCCTGGGAAGGATCTCGCGGATGAAGCGATCCACGGAAACGGGGTAGTGGTGCGGAGACGGACAGGAGATGAGTCCCGTCCGGGTGTCCTCTTCCCGCGCCAGATCGTCTTCCAGGATCTCCAGCAGGGACTCCCAGGATTCGTTCCGTCGCTCGATGCTCAAGCGCTCGTGCCGGATGCCTTTGGAGGGATCGCGCGTGACGGCGAACTGGAAGCTTCGACCCGTGATCTCCTGGTCCATGAACCCGTCGTCTCCCTCGAACACCTTCCCGAAATGCTCCGCGACCTGGCGCATGGTCCACACCAGGCGCTGGGATACCAGGATCGTGCCGCTGATCTGGACGGAGGCCCCGTCCATGGGTCCCGCGATGCGGTAGGGCAGTTCGTGGAACCCGGAGACGATCCCGTTGACGGGGCGCCGAAGGATGCGGGTGTTCTCGAAGACATCCCTCAGCGTTTCGTCGAGGTCCATGGAAACCGGAAAGATACTCCGGATCTCCACGGTCCGCTCCACGCATCGCCATGCCAGGGCTCCGTCCGCATTCGCACGCCGTCGAGCACGAAATCCACGGACCCCTCCGGAGTGCGCCAGACCTTCGCGCCCACCTGGTCGATCCGTTCCAGGGCCTCGGGATTCGGATGGCCGTAGTGGTTGGGAACC
Source organism: uncultured Fibrobacteria bacterium (assembly GCA_964469025.1). Lineage (GTDB taxonomy): Bacteria > Fibrobacterota > Fibrobacteria > UBA5070 > UBA5070 > UBA5070. The sequence goes on along the minus strand of CAYXXL010000140.1, from coordinate 356 downwards.
CCGTAGGACAGGACGACGTCGGAGGGGGCCACGCGGCGCAGCCAGTCGAGGCTGGTGGAGTGCTTGGAACCGTGGTGTCCCGCGGCGACCAGCTGGGCGTGGAGGGGTTGCCCGGACCGGAGCTGGAACGCTTCGGCGGTGGAATCGGCATCTCCGGGCAGGAGGGCGCAGGTCGAGTCGATGCACAGACGCAGGACGAGGCTGGTCTGGTTGCGCGGCATCGCGTCTCCGAGTCCGGGGGACACGATCTCGCATCGGGCTCCGTCCCCGTAGGTCAGAACCTGTCCCGCCTGGGACTTGCGGACCACCCATCCCGAGGCCGCCAGAACCGAGACCAGGGAATCGAACGGAGGGGA
>CAYXXL010000139.1:0-7476 GCA_964469025.1 uncultured Fibrobacteria bacterium | reverse complement strand
TTCAGGTGGCCGCTTTGGTCCGAATCGGGGTGGCCGCTTTCAACCGAATTTTGCAAGCCCTCAATTCCTGATGGTCAGGAGCCTTGTCGCGCTTGCTCCAATCGTCCAAACCTGAGCGGCTGACATCCAGCGCCTTGCACATCCGACCGACCTTGTGAGAGCCTCTCATCCCTTGGATCCAGGCGTACTTCTCGGAGGGACTCGATCCCTCGCGAAGTACGCCGTGGCTTTTTTTAGGATCTCGTTCTCCTCGCGGAGATTGGCCACCTCCTTTTCCAAGGCGGCCAATCGGGCCTTCTCCTCCAGCGCCATCGCCAACCCCTGGCCCTTGCTCCGGGCAAGCTCCGCGGCGTTGATCCAGCTGTTGAGGAGGCTGTAGCCAACCCCCAGCTGACGAGCCGTCTCGGCAATGTTGCGGCTCTCCGCCGCCATCTGGACCGCTCGATCCTTGAATCCAGGATCGTAAGCACGGCGCTTCACTTTGACCTTAACTTCCATGACTCCAACCTACCTGATCGTTGCGTCCGTCAGGAGGGGGACGGGTCAAACCGAATGGCCAGTGGCAGCTACCACCCGCCTGCGGTGCGCGAGCACTGCATTCCCAAAGGGAACGGCAAGGAACGCAAGCTGGGGATTCCCACGGTCCTGGACCGGGTGGCCCAGCAGGTGATACGAGCGGAGCTAGAGCCGCTGGTGGAGCCTGGATTCCATCCGAGTTCCTACGGATACCGTCCCAAGCGGAACGCGCACCAGGCTTTGGCCGCGTGCGTGTCCAACTGCAAGGTATTGGTGTACGTGACGGATCTGGACATCAGCGGGTTCTTTGACGCGATCGACCACGAGAAGATGATGGCGATCCTGGGCGAGCGCACCGACAAGCGGCATGTGCTGATGTACTGCCGTCGTTGGCTGCAGGCCCAGGTATGGAAGAGAGACGGGACGTTCGCGGACAGGGACGAAGGCACCCCGCAAGGTGGTGTGATCAGTCCCTTGCTCGCGAACATCTTCCTGGACGAAGTGTTCGACCGCTGGATGGCGGCGACCTGTCCAGGAACCCCCTTCGAGCGCTATGCCGACGACATCGTCGTGCATGCGGCAAGCGAGCGGGAGGCAAAGGAACTCCGAGACAGGATCCGTCAACGCTTGGGCGAGTACGGACTTGGGGTGAACGAGGAGAAGACGCGGGTCGTCTACTGCTGGAGGGCCGGAAGGCCACCCCGCAGCCGGGAGGAACTCCCCCAGGAGTTCGACTTCCTGGGCTTCACGTTCAAACCCCGGTTGCTGACGCGACGAAGCGACAAGCGGACGTTTTGGAGCTTCTGGCCTGGGATCAGCAGGAAGAACGAGCTTCGGATCGCCGATGTGTTGCGGAAGCTGGCGATCACCAAGTGGCAGGGGATGACCCTGCGCGAGGTGGCCAAGGCCTTGGCTCCGCGGACACGGGGCTGGATCAGCTACTACGGCCGATACAGTCCGGGCGAAATGGGGCGCGTGATGAACCTGTTGAACACTAGGTTGGTGAAATGGGTCAGGCGCAAGTTTGACTTTCCCTTGTTCTCCAGTGCCCGTGGCTGGCTATGCAGCCAGGAAATCAGGAAGACGGTGCTGTTCCATCATTGGTCGAAAGGTTTCGGAATGTGGCAATATCTGCTTCGAAGAGCCGTGTGATGGGAGACTGTCAAGCACGGTTCCGTGAGGGGCTGGGGTGTGATTCCCCGGCCTACTCGATACGCTTCTTCAACCGGGACCTACTCATGTGATGCCGTCTTTGACGGCCCGGTTAAGAAAGGGCGTCATGCTAAGGCCCCATATCCCCAAACAGGACCCCTCCTTGACCTCCACCAATCCCATCACCTACGAATCCTCCACCCACATTCCCGGGGAAACCATCTTCCGATTGTTCTCCTTGGTGGGCTGGATCAAGCCCAGGCGGGAAAAGCCCACGGTGCACGTCAAGATCGATGCGATCAGCAACCATACCCTGTACTTGGATGGAACGGCGTACGACTTCGAATTCTTGGAAACGACCTTTCGGAATTCAACGGCGATCTATTCTGCACAGCACGACAACGAGATCGTTGGCTTCGTCCGTGTCCTTTCCGATTCTCGGCAACGATCCGTCCTCTACGACTTCGTGGTTAACCCCGAGTATCAGCACCTTGGAATCGGTACCATGTTGTTGGAGCGTTGCTTGAAGGATTTTTCCCAAACGCAGATCACCTTGGGGACCTCTTCTCCGAACATGAACTTCTACGAAAAATTTGGGTTTGCGCGAAGCCAAAACTACATGGAACTCTCCACGGAGGCATTTTGATACCCAAAGTGATTTTGCGAAAATTCTTCATCTTTGGCATTACGGTGATGATTGGCGGTTGTTCCGCCGACCCATCGAATGGAGTTTATGGAGTCCAAGTCGAAAATGAAACGGACTTGGATCTTACCATTTCGTGGGCGGATGAGGTTGGACCAGGGCCGTGCAGGAAACGAAAGTCGTCCCCAAGCATTCATCGATTGGGATCACAATGGTTGGAGAGCTTGAAGTCAATTACGGTCCTCGTTATACCTTCAATCCTGACTGCGGCGTATTTTCCTGTGTCATTGAATTGGATTCGTCCGACCTCAACATGAAATGAGCTAGCAGTTCGACTTACCGTACAACCACCTCACCAAGGGGGTCCAGGGGGGCTTGTCTATTCGGAGGGCCGGGCACCGGCACTCGAACCTGGTGGCGCATGGGCGCCACTGTTCACCCGGCCCGTAGAGTTCAAGCCCCCCTGGCACGCGGGATCCCCAAGGGTCCTCGTGCAAGGACCCTTGGGCCCGGAGGGGGTCACGGGGGAAGCGGGTAGCGTCCCCCGTGGATCGCCGCCGGGTACAGGGGCCGCGGCAAGGCCCCTGTAAACCAAGCGAAGCGCAAAGGCTAAGCCGCAACCCACGGGTTTACCTTTTCCCTCCTTCGTCCGTCCCAGTCGCCGTGCGTCCACCCTGAAGGAGTTTTTGCCATCGACACCATCGTCGGACATCTGCGCGAGGCGCTGGCCGCCCTGGGGGGAAATCGTCCCCTGCTGGCCGCCCTGCCCGACGCCGACGTGTTCGAGGGATTGTCCCGCCGCATGGACTCGGGACACTCCGTGGTGCTGCGCGAGGTCCTGGACACCGGATGCGTTCCCGAGTCGGGAGGACATCCGGATCTGCTCTCGGCCCTTTCCGTCCGTTACGAAGCCCTGCGCACCGAGATCTCCGACAAGATCCAGGCACTGGACCGCGATGTCCCGGAACGCTGGGGAGAGACCGTTCTGGGCCAAAGGCTCCAGGAGGCTGGATGGTACAAGCCGGACCCATGGTCCACCACCGGCAAAGGTTCCCGCAAGGACCTGCGGTCCATCTACCAACTTTGCTACCGCGAGCTGCTGGCCGAATGCGAACGGATCCTGGTCCAGTGCCAGAGCCGGTGCGACCACCTGGACGAGCTCGCCTCCAAGCAGTGGCTGGAACGACCCATGGACAACGGCCCCCGGGTGGGTGCCTGCCTGGCCGAAGGCCTGCGAAGGAACGAATCCGAACGTCTGAAGGCTTGGCGGTCTTCCCTGAGTCGGCTGGGAGAGGAGGCCTTCTGCACCTCCCTCGCCGGGGCGTGGGACAAGCTCGTCGCACCCAGCCGTCCCGCTTTGCACCTCCTGGCCGCGCGCCCCTGGGCGACCACCCGGGAAGACGGCTTCCAAGGCTTCGCCCGACGCTTGCTCGTCTTGTCGCAAGGATTGGCCGAAACCATGGCATGGCTTTCACGGAGCCGCTGGGAGCTGCACCTGCGCGCACTGCCCGCCCCATCCCCATCAGGAGTCCAAGCATGAACTGGATCGAACTTCTACTGGCCGCGGTTGCTCTGTTCCTGGCCGCAGCCGCCTTCCGCCAAAGTCGCGCCCCCAGGTCCGAAGGGGATGGTGCCAGGGGTGCGGCGTTGCACCAGGATCTCGCGCTCCTGCGCGATGCGATCGACGCCCTGCCCGGTCGCATCGCCGACGAAACGGCGGCCTCCCCGCTGCGCGAGGCCGTGGAGGCCGTGCGCGAGAGCATCACGGTACTGGGCGAATCCCTGGAAGCGCGCACCGCCGCCGCCCTGGCGCGGGACGCACAATCGACGGCAGCATTCGTGGAGGCCGTCAAGACCGCCGTCTCCGGGCTGGCCGCTCCCCTTGCCGCGATCGCCGAACTGCAGGGAGGCCAATTGGAGGCCGCCGCCGCCCAGACCCGCGCCCTGGATGGCCTGGCCGGGGCGGTCCGCACCTCCGCCGATTCGGCGGCATCGATGCGCTCGGAGACACCCACCGCGGCACCGGAACTCGCGGAGCTGGCCATCGCCGTGCGCGAATCCGGAAACCTGCGCGGCGAAACGGAGCGGCAGGTCGCCCAGGCCGTCGCCGAGGTCGGACGGGAATTGTCCGAGTCCGCGGTCCGGGCGCGGAACGACCGCGAGGCCGCCGCCGCGGCGTTGGATTCGGCGCTGGAGCGGATGGAACAGGTCGCCGTCGGCGTACGCTCCGCGCTGGAACCGTTGGAAGGACTGCTCGCGAGCCAAGGTGAGTCGGTGGGCCCTCTGGTGCAGGCCCTGGAGGCCGCCCGCGATCGTCTGGACGAGGCCTCCGGCACCCAACGCGCGAACCAGGTGGAGTTCTCCGCTTCCGTGGATCTGTTCGGGCGGGCGGCGCAGGAACTGTCCACGGGTCTTTCCCTCTTCGCCCGGGAGGGGGAGATGGAGGGCCTCCTGGACCCGCGGCAGGCGCAAAACGCCTTGTTGGAAGCCCTGGAACGCCTGCTCAAGGGCTTTTCCGGGTCGCTGGCCTCCTTGCTCTCGGAATCCGATCTCCGCACCCGGGAGACCTTGGTCGAACTCGCCGCCCGCATGCCCGGCACGGAAGGCTCACGCCTGACCGGCATGGAGGGCTGATGCCGGTGGCGAACGAGCTGGACGACTCGGCCCGACGTTGGGAGGAGGCCGCCTCCACCCACCCCGTGGTTGGCCGGTTCCTGCCCTGGGCGCGCATCCTCCTGGACGCCGCTCGGGTCAGCGCCAGGTGCGGCCTGGAATTCCAGGCGAACAGGCTCGCCGCGAAGGCCCAAAGGAAATTGGAAAGTCTGCTCGAGATCCCGGTCCGGTCCGGAAGGATCGCCCCGCTGGATGTGCGGTGGGAGGTTCGGGACCTGCCCCAGAAATCGGATGGGAAGCGCCAGGAGCGGCTCGGGCGCCGTGTGCGGTCCATGCGCTCCCACCGTCTGCCCTTTCGCGGTGAGGGGCACCCCCAGGTCCGCGGCTTGGCATGGGGTCCGTACAATCGCCAATCGGCGGTGGCCGAAGCATTGTCCGCCTTGGCCGCCGTGGATCCGCTCTGGGTGGACGACCTGTTGGAACGCGAGCGCTCGCTCCGTTCCATAGAACTTCTGCTAGGTCTGCCCGGATAGGGGTTCGCGGGGCGGGGGCACCGGCTTGACCAGCAAGGTCCGGGAATGCTCCAGGAGAACCGTCCCGACCGGGGCCTTGCGCGGCTTGCGCACATTGCGGCGGCGGGTGCAATGGACTTCCGCCCGTTCCTGGGCCCGCAACTTGGAGAGCCAGGCCGCGACACCCGCGGCCATCTCCAGCAAGGCCACGGGGGGTTCGGTGGGTTTGCCGTCGGGACTCTTGAGGATCACGTGCGAGCCGGGCACATGGGCGGCATGGAACCAGAGATCGTCGGGGCGGGCGATCCGCCCGGTGAGGAAGTCGTTTTCCGTGCCGGACCTTCCGGCCAGCAGAAGCCACCCTCCGGGCAGAGCGAATCGCAGCGGTCCGTCCTGCCGCGATTCGCCCTTCGGGCGCGATGGCTGGGGCCAGAGCCCGCGTGGGACCAATCGGGTGCGCAGGGATTCCAATCTCCCTTCCCGGAGTCGGCGGTCCGCCTTGGGCGGAGCCACCCCAAGGCTCCACGCCTCCAACTCCCCTTGCCAGAGTTCCGCTTCCCGCAATTCTTCCATCAGCTCCGAGCGGCGCTGGACTTGCCGATCGAGGGTGCGGCGCATTTTCCTTGCCCGGGCGAGCCACCCCTTTGCCTGGTCGCGTGCAGGAAGGGAAGGATCCAGTTTCAGCAAGATTTCCTTGGGCCCATCGGCTCTCCAGAGGGTCACCCGGGCCTCCTGGGATCCGCGTTGGGGAGTTGGAGCGGCCAGGAGGGCCAGGGCGCGTTCTTCCAGTTGGTCCGAGGAACCGGACGGGTCGGGATCCGCCGACAGCCTTTCCAACGCTCCGCGCAATCGCCGGACCCAGCGTGCCACGGCCCCCTTCGCCACGATCTGGTCCCGGGTGAACTCGTCCAAACCGCTCCCTTGACGGCTTGGAAGGTTTCCCGCATTATTCATACCCATCGCAAGTGCATGGTGTGGGGGATTGCCCAGTCGGGCGTGTCCGCCACGAGGCCCCGCAAGGAGTGTTTGGTGCAGCTTCCCAAGTACAAAAAAAAGAAAAGAATCAAGCTCAAGATCTGCCAGTACTGTGGAAAGGAATTTTGGGGCCACCCCATCGCGAAGTACTGCGAACTCCATCGAGACGTCAAGCAGCGGGAAAAGACCAAGAAGTCCCCCGAGCCCGGGGATTCCAACAACAAGACACACCAGCACGACTTCATCGAGGTGGTGGAGCAATCCTGGGTCTGCGAACTGGAAGGGTGCGACAAGGAATACGTCGTCAAGATCTTCCCCAAGCAGTTCGTCTACCCGCGGTTCTGCGAGGAGCACCGCAACGAATTCCGGCGCCGCAACTGGGCCCGCCAGAAGATCCTCGACGATCTCCGCAAGGTTCGGCAGGTCGCCGCCGCCAAGGCGGCCAAGTCCGCCGCATCCAAGTCCGCTGCGGGTGCCAAACCCCCATCGGCTCCGAAATCCGCAGTGGCTCCCAAACCGGCAGCCGGTTCCAAGCCCGCCCTTTCCAAGCTCGCGACCGAGCCCGCAGCCAAGGAAGCGCGGCCCAAAGTGAAGGCGAAGACGGCTTCCAAGTGAACTCCTTCGAGGTTCGCCTCGACACCCGGACTCTGGCCAAGGTGGTCCGGCAGGACGAATGGATCGCCTTTCTGCGGGGTTGCAGGTGGTTCTCCGGCAAGGGGAGGATCATCGTTTCGGTTCGACCAAGTGCCTGCTGCGTGTTGGATTCCGCCCTTTCCGTGGCGGTCCTCCGCGTCTCCTACGATCCAGACGACCACGAAGACTACTTGCTTCCGCTGCTGGTGGGGACCGGAGAAGAGGCGGGGGGAATCACCCAGATCGGGGGGCGGCCCCTGCTGGACGCCCTGTCCCGGGAAGAAGGTTGGCGCAGGCTCCTTTCGGCGTTCGGACGCAGCATCCATCCGGGATTGGACCTTTCGATGCGGGTGGAGCTTCTGGGGGCCTCACCACGCCAGGGCGACTTTCGCCTGGGATCGGTGGACCAGACCAATTCCTGGGCCATACTGG